>JBFWRA010000460.1:0-4811 GCA_050249155.1 Isosphaeraceae bacterium
TCGTCGAACTGGAGAGCGAGGAGGCGGTACGATCGATCACGCCCGACCTGACCCGAGTGGGCACGATTCCGGTGCGCGGGGTGATCGTCACGGCGCGTGGCGCTGATCCAGGCCACGACTTCGTATCGCGGTTCTTCGCTCCTCGAGTGGGAGTTTCCGAGGATCCCGTCTGTGGTTCCGCCCACTGCGCGTTGGCGCCCTACTGGTCGGAACGGCTGGGCGAGTCGAGGTTGATCGCCCGGCAGATCTCGGCGCGCGGCGGGCTCTTGCGCGTCGCGCTGGAGGGCGATCGAGTCAAACTCGCCGGAAGGGCCGTCACGACGCTCCGGGGTTTCCTGACCATCACTTCCCTCTGAGATTCGCGCGCGATTTCAAAGTCGCGGGATCTGGCGGCATCACGCCTACTGACCTTGTTTCAGGGGTGTGTGGCCGCGAAGTCTCGCGACTCCCTCGTTCCGATGGAACCGGCGCGTCCAGCGAGCCCTGGATGACGCTCATCCCAATTATCGAGAAGGCGCGCCGCGGTGGTTTTCCGTCGAATCGCGACTCTTGTGGCGAACCCCTGGCGGATCGTCGCGCGTCCGGGTAGTTTTGCCAGGGACGGCCGAGCGATGGGGGGTCCCGATCCCATCGGGGCGGACCTCGGCGGCCAGCGACGGCGGGTGTGGAGGGGACGTGGTTCAAAACACCGAGCGGCAAGCCGGGACCGACGCGGACGATGGTCCTCCTCAAGAGGTCGGCGACTTGCAACGTCCCGAAACCGGCGACTCGCAACGTCCCGAAACCGATCCAGAGATCGGTGACGAGGACGACAATTATTACCCGGCTCCCGTTCCCTTTCCTCTGATCGTGATCCTGGAAGGGGCTCTGGCCCCCGTGGCCTTGATCCTGGGCGCGTTCCTGGATCAGCACCCGTTGAGCGAATTCTCCTGGACACGGGACGCTCTGAGCCACGGAGCGCTGGCCACCCTACCCATGCTGGCGGTCCTTTGGATCACGATCCGATGGCCTTACGGACCTTTTCGTCGGATCAAGGAGTTCTTCGACTACGAACTTCGCCCGGCGCTGGCCGACGCCCGCTGGCACGACCTGGCCCTGCTCTCGCTGGCGGCGGGACTCGGCGAGGAGATGCTTTTTCGAGGAGTCATCCAGGGAGCCGCCGTGGACTGGTTTGGCCCGGTGGGGGGGGTGGTGGCCGCCTCGGTCCTCTTTGGGCTACTCCATCCCGTTTCACCCGCCTATGTGGTTCTGGCGTCCTTGCTCGGCGCGTTTCTCGGGACGATCCTGCTTCGCGAGGGCAATCTCCTGACCGTCGTGATCGCCCACTCGCTCTACGACTTCATCGCCCTGATCATCTTGCTTCGCCCCAGGGCCGACGAGGCGAACAAGGCCGACGAGCGCCTCAGGATCGACGGATGACCGCCCCCGCGGTTTGAAATTCGCGGCTCGACCTGGGGATTCTCCCTGGTGGTCGGCGGTTGCGCCTGGCTATGCTTGCTTGACGGTAAGCCAGGGGGACGAGGGGCTTGGCGTCTCCGCGGTTCTCGACTGGCGACGGGGGTTGACGATCAAGCCGGGCTCGGGCCCGCTCTCCCACGACACCGACACGAATACCAGGGATCGATGCCATGACGCGGACAATGACGGCGAGTGGATGGTCTTGGAGGGGGGTCGCTTTGGCGACCATCCTGGCGGTCGTCGCATCGACGACGGCGGCCAGTCGCGCCACGGCCGACGAGCTTCGATGGAAGTTCAAGAAGGGGGAGGCCCTGCACTACGAGATGGTGCAAAAGACCGTCACCGAGATCAAGGCCAACGGCCAGGAAATCAAGACCACGCTCGGCCAGACCATCAACAGCACCTGGAAAGTGGATTCGGTCGCCGAGGACGGTACCGCGGACCTCGCGCAGAGCCTGGACCGGGTCCGAACCAAGATCGAATCGGCCTTTGGCGCGTTCGAATTCGACTCGGACGTGGAGAAGGTCCCCGAGGGGCCGATCGCCGCCGGGGTGGTGCCGCTGCTCAAGACGCTTGTGGGAGCGACGTTCCGCTACAAGATGAGCCCTCGTGGCGAGCTTTCGGACATCAGGGTTCCCGAGGGCCTGGTGCAAAAGCTCAAGGAAGCCGGACCGACCGCCGCGAACGTCGGCATGTTCTCCGAGGAGGGGCTCAAGAACATGATCCTCGAATCGAGCCTGAACTTCCCCGCCGAGCCCCTGGAAATCGGCAAGTCATGGAGCCGGCAGAGCAAGATCCCCTCGCCGCCGATCGGCACGCTCGTGATGAACAAGACCTACCGATACGAAGGCCCCTCCCAGAAGGGAGAACGGATCGGCCTGGAGGTCCTCATCGAACTCGAGAGCATGCCCAACAACCCGATCGACGTGAAGCTGGGCGACCAGAACGGCAAGGGCTTCTTCATCTTCGACAACCAGAGCGGACGGGTCGTCGAATCGGGGGTCGGCGAGAAGGTTCAAATGGTCATCAAGGTGATGGATCAGGAACTCAGCCAGATCACCGACACGTCGACCGCGATGAAGCTTCTGGACGTCAAGGCCGCCGAGCCGAAGTGACCGACGTTCGAAATCGCCTGGCGCCCCGAGCGTGAACTCGCGGCGCCAGGCGTTTCTCATTCTCACCACTTACCCGTCAACTCGTCGATTTCCGCGATCAAACGGCAGAGCAGTCTCGCGACCTCGGCTCGTTTTCGACCTCCAATGCCAGGTCTGTCCTCGTTGATCAGTCTCATGACGTTAAGCATGGATCTCATGGTCCCCTCAGCCGCCGCGCGACCAGGGTCGTTGGCCGCGGAGTTTTCCCACACCGCCTTGAGCTCCTTGCCAATCCGAACCATTTCCGCGATCACCTCTTTGCGATCGGTGTTCGCGTTGGTCCGCACTTTCTCCTTCAGGTCCATGAGTTGTTGTTGAGCCGTATCCACGGCCGTTTGCAGGTCGGTCGGAGCCGGTTGAGCTCTTGCCGACTTGGGAAGCGTGAGGAACGCCGCGAGGAACAGCGTCGCGAGGAGGGCGGGGATCAACGCCGCGCGAGCTCGTCGATGCGACGACACTTGCCACATGGTCGGATCTCCTGGGGTTGGGTTCGCTCCGGATACGAGCCACGTGTCATCGCCATTTGCCAAGCCAGCCGTCGATGATGCCGATCAGGAGGTCAAGCTCCGCCGCGGCGGAATTGCGCCCCGGGATTTGAAGGTTTTGTAACGCGTTGATAAGCACTCCCAGGTTCCCGAGAGTCTGAATCACGCCGGCGCGGCCTGGATCTCCAGGCGCGGATCGCCCGAGCTGCATTTCCAGCACCTTGGCGATCAGTCCGAGTTCGGTGATCGTCGATTGTCGAGTGGTCCTTCCGTCGGTTTCCAGATTCTTCTTCAGGTTCATCAGGTCCTGCTGAGTCTCGTTCAGGGCCTTCTGGAGCGGGCTCATCGGCGGAGGAGGTTGAGCCACCGAGCTGCCCGGCATCGCCAATGCCACGCTTAAGACCATCACGGCCGAGATCGACGTCAAGACAAACCGCCCTCGCGAGGAAGTGTTCGACATGATTTGAGCTCCGGGTGCCTCAGTTCGATTGGACATTCACGAACCCACCGATCTGAACCTTCCACGGTTCCCACGCTTCGCGAATCCGGGAAGTGACTTCTCGGGTGATTCCAGAGAGTGCGAAGGTCGCTTCGTTCCTCTCCATCAAGGGGATTGCCCTGTCGCGTTTTGAGCGGACAGGCCAGGCCCGATTTTTCTCGGATTTCGACAGAGGCCATGTCGTCGCCCGTCGTCATCATGGGCCTCTTCCTGGAATTCTCGTTGCGTCCCGGACCGATCGGCTCGACAATGGAATTCCAGAAGGCGTGTGTTCGGAAGACCCCTGAACCGATCGCCTTCCGTCGATTCGGGCGGATGGGCGGAGGATGGACGATCGCGACGACTGGGGACGATGGATACAAGCCCTCCGCGGGGGTGACGAGGAGGCCCTCCGCGCCTTCTGGGCGAGGTACGCCACTCCGCTCCTCCAGCTGGCTGGCCAGAACCTCCAGCAAAAGCTGCGTCGTCGGGTCGACCCCGAGGACGTCGTTCAGTCGGCGCTCCGGGCGTTTCTGAGACGAGCCCGGGACGATGATTTCGACCTCCCGGGACCGGACGACCTTTGGGGACTCCTCTGCGCGATCACGCGAAACAAGGCGCGAGGTCAGGCCCGCTTCCACGGGCGTGAGAAACGCGCGGTCCACCGCGATCAGACCCTGGAGCCTGGCGAGAGCGGTCAGCCTTCGCCAGAGCCCATGTCTCGTGAGCCGTCTCCCCTCGAATCCGCCACTCTGGTCGACCTGGTCGAACAGGTCGTCTCCGGAGCCAGAGACGAGGAGGAAGCCCGGCTGGTGCTGTTGAAACTCGAAGGGTTCTCCCACGACGAGATCGCCGAGCGCTGCTCCTGCTCGGAACGAACCGTCAGACGAATCCTCGGGCGAGTCCGCGAACGCCTGGAGATCATGCTCGACGCCTCTTGAATCGTGACGCGGTCCTCCCCGCCCCGCGCGTCGGCGGTTTGAGGCCCAGGAGCCTTTTCATGCGAGCCAATCCCCGCTCTCGCGACTCCGGCCGTGACGATCGACTCGACGAGGCGCGGCGAAGGGCCTTCGAGACGGCCTGGCTCGAAGGCCAACCCCGTCCGATCGTGGAGTTTCTGCCCCCTGTCGACGACGACCGGCGCGGTGCCACTCTTGAGGAACTCGTCCAAATCGAACTCGAGTTCGCCTGGAAGCGCAACGCGACGCTCGACGCGGAGGGCCTTTCGGGGGCCCC
>JBFWRA010000461.1:0-4809 GCA_050249155.1 Isosphaeraceae bacterium
GGTCGTCCTCGGTGTGTCGATGACAATGCTCCTCCACCAGTCGGTGGAGGAACTTGAAAAGCTGCCGAGGGGTCCTGAGGTTCCCCAGCGCGTCCTTCAATGAATCGTCGCTAATCGATTCTTCGATCAGTTGGCGGAGCCTGGGCCCCTCGCCGTTCTCCAGGGGCTCGCCCACGCAGGCCCTCAATCGGTCCCCGGCCAGGTCGTAGAGACTCGGGCCGCTCCAGCGCAGCGGTTTGATCATGTTGAGCTTGTCGGGTCGAGCTCGGTCGTAGAACTCCTTGTCTTCCTTCTCCAGGTAGTAGGCCAGTTCGATCGGCAACAGGAGTTTCAGTCCGATCCCAGGGTGCCTGAGGAACTTGTGGTCCAGGAGCGGCCAGATCAACGCCCTCATCTTGCGAGGGTCTCCCTCGATCGCCTGCGGCTCGTCGACTCGATCGACCAGCACGATGATGCCGGCGTAACCCAGGGCGTCCAGGACCGCCTGGAATTTGCGGAGCAACTCATAGCGCTGTTCCCCACCGGCCGAGGACGCCACCGGCATCGGCTGGCCCCCCAACTCGCTCGGCTTGAACCAAAGCAATTCCCAGCGCAGGGCCGACGGGTCTCGGCTCAGGACGCGGAGCCCCTTGCGGATGTCCCGGGCGTACCACTCCGCGCGTGCCAACCGCCATCCCCAGTACAACCAACCCGCGATCAGGGGGACCAGCAGCCAAGGCAGGACGCTCAGGGTCCTGAGCCAGGGAAACAGATAAATCAATAGGCCGACGACCATCGTGGTTCCGAACCCGATCTGAAGATCGCGACGGCTCCAGAGCGGGCGGAACCCGGATCGCCGCCGCAACCGACTCCAACGTCGCTCGATGGGCTCGCCGGTCGACTGGTCGTAAAGAGCCGCCAGCAAAAGAAGGTCCCGGCGCTGATCGACGGTCAGGGACGACAGGTTGATCTTCTCAAGCGTCAGGGCGTCGACCAGTTGCGTGACCCCCTGGGCGAGGATCGCGTCCATGTGGTCCTGCAATCGCCAACGCGCCAGCGCCTGGGCGGTGTCCTTGGCCTGGACGGCCGACCGGAAATGGTCGAGGTATGGGTTGAAATCATCATAAATGATGACGAAAACCCGCTCGGTGGGGTTCTTCAGGTTGTAGGCGTCCAGCTCAGCCTCGGACTGGAGCCTCAACGCGGTCTTGCCGCTGCCTTTCTCGCCGAAGACCAGGGCCGTGGAGGGGTCGGCGGGGTTGCCGAAGAACTTGTTCCAGGCCGGGTGGTGGATCTTCGACATGCAACGACGTTTGAAGACCGTATCGGTCTGGGCGTCTTCCTCACTGAAGGGGTTGCCCGCGATTCCGTGATGTGCGAGGAATTGTTCGGTCTTCATCCGGGAGAATTCCCTTTGACAGTCGATCCCGGGGAGGGGAGGCCGAGACGCGCGACGCCGATCGGGGGAAGCCGGCCGCCTTGCCGGGTCCGCACCCGAACCGTCTTACCCGAAGGCTCCCGGAACCGCAATCGCAAGCGATTGACGCCCCGCGTGACCCTTCCTTACGATGGTCCCGTCGTCGTTCCCCACGTGATACCCCGCCGCCCTTCGAGGGGAAGCGGGCCTCGAGACCGTCGGAACTCCCTGGCCATGAAACAGTTCCGATGGATCGCAGTCGCCCTGGCGATCGTGGGTTGCGGGAACGAGGCCGACCCCGAATCCTCCTCGACGCCGCCGGTCCCCCCTCGAATCCGACTCCACGTCGCCGCCGCCAGCGACCTTCAGCGCGCGCTTCCCGCGCTGGTCCAGCGTTACCGGACGGATCACCCCGACGTGGAGGTCGTGACCACCTTGGGGTCCTCGGGCCAACTGGCCGAGCAGGTCAGGGGAGGGGCCCCGTTCGCGGTCTTCCTCTCGGCGAACGAGGCGTACGTCTCCGCGCTCGCGTCCGAGGGACTGTTGAAATCGGGCTCGACGCGCCCCTACGCGTCGGGAACCCTCGTCATCGCGACCCGTCGCGAGATGAAGACCACGCTCGCGAACCTGAACGACCTCACAAGGCCAGAATACCGTCGAATCGTGATCGCCAACCCCGAGACCGCGCCTTACGGGGCGGCCGCCCGGCAGGCGCTCCAAAAGGCGGAATTGTGGTCGAGGCTCCGGCTCAGTCTGGTCTTCGCGGAGTCGGTCCGGCAGGCTCTTCAATTCGTGGAGACCGGTAACGCCGACGCGGGACTGGTCAGCGAGGCCCTGATCCAGGGGGACCGGCTCCGGACCGTCGCGATCGATTCGGTTTATTATGATCCGATCGTGCAATGGCTCGGAGTCGTCGCCAAACTCCCAGAGGACCAGTTGAAAGAGGCCGAGCGGTTCGCCTCGTTCGTCGTGAGTGAACAGGGGGCCACGATCCTCAAGAGTTTCGGTCTCCAATCGCCGGAGCCCGCTCCCGATTTCTCGCGGCCCGCGGAAGCGGCGAGCGCGCCATGAACGGGCTTGAAGGGGACGTCTCGCCCCTGGCCCTCTCCCTGAGAGTCGCCACCCTCGCCACGACGTCGATCCTGGCGACGGGCGTACCCCTGGCCGCTCTGCTCGCTCGCAAGGAGTTTCCGGGCAAGGGGCTACTCTCGGGATTCTTGATCCTGCCGATGGTTTTGCCTCCGACGGTCCTCGGTTACTACTTGCTCTGGGTCTTTGGCCGGCGGGCCTGGCTGGGCCGCTGGCTGGAGGAATCGTTCGGCGTCGTCCTGGTCTTCCACTGGTCGGGGGCCGTGCTCGCCTCGGCGATCGCCGCGTTTCCCCTGTTCCTGCTCCCCGCCAGGGGGGCCCTCGAGAGCGTCGATCCGCGGTTCGAGGACGCCGCGAGGCTCCTCGGTCGGGGAGAGATCTCAGTCTTCCTCAACGTGACTCTTCCACTGGCCTGGCGAGGGATGGCCGCCGGGGCCCTGCTCGCCTTCGCCAGGGCCCTGGGCGACTTCGGCGCCACCCTCATGGTCGCGGGAAACATTCCGGGACGGACCCAGACCGCGTCCCTGGCGATCTATGACGCCGTGCAGGTCGGGAACACTTCCAGGGCGGGTTGGCTCGCCGCGCAGATCGCCCTGATCTCGCTGTCGGCCCTCTGGGTCGCGCAGGCCTCGGGCCGGTTCCGGGGGCTGCGGTCTTGAGCCGGGACCTCGACGCGCCCTCGCTGGACGTTCGGGTCGCGCGGACCGTCCACGAGGGGCTCACGATCGACGTCAGCCTCTCCCTGAACTCGAGTTTTGGGATCGTCTTCGGCGAATCGGGGGCGGGGAAGAGCACCTTGCTCCGACTGATCGCCGGTCTGGAGCGTCCCGACGTCGGGTTCGTTCGGCTAGGCGGGACCACTCTGTTCGATTCGGAGTCGAAAGCCGACCTCCCCTTGCGGGACCGTCGCATTGGCATGGTCTTTCAGGACGATCTCCTGTTCCCGCATCTTGGCGTCGAGCGGAACGTCCGGTTCGGACTGAAGGGATGGCACCGCGCCGCCGCCGCGTCGCGAGTGGCCGAGGTCGCGGCGCTCTGCGGAGTGACCGGGCTCCTGGATCGACGTCCCGAAACGCTCTCCGGGGGCGAGCGCCAGCGCGTCGGACTGGCCAGGGCGCTGGCCCCTCGACCTCGCCTCTTGCTCTGCGACGAGCCCGTCTCGGCGCTGGACCTGCCCTCGCGGAACGCCCTGATCGATCGGCTCCGAGAAGTTCAGCGGATCGAGGCGATCCCGGTGCTCTACGTCACGCATAGCCCCTCGGAGGCCGTCGCGCTGGGCTCGACCCTCTTCCTGATGGAAGCGGGTCGAGTGACCGCCCAGGGACCGCCGATCGACGTCCTCGCGAAAGCGGGACGGGGAATCGCCGGCCACCTGGGAAGCGTTCGAAACACCTTCACCGCGACGGTCTCCGGCCAACCCGCCGACGGCGGTTCGACCGTCCTGACGCTGGACGGCGGCCCCGAATTGATCGTCCCCCGGTCGGCCGAATCCACGGGGACCCGGTTGACCGTGGAGGTCCTCGCCGAGGAGATCCTGCTGGCGTCGGGCCCCGTCGTGGGCCTGAGCGCCCGGAACGTCCTCGCAGGGACGGTCGAGCGCGTCCTGGCACACGACTCGGACGCCGAGGTGATCGTCAGGACCGGAGCGTTGACCTGGATCGTGAGCGTGGTCGCCCCCGCCGTGACCTCGATGGGTTTGCGGCCCGGCGCGCCGGCGTACCTCGTGATCAAGGCCAGGAGCTGCCGCGTCGGACCCCTGGAGATCGATGCGCGAACGCGACCGATCGATTGATTCACGCGATACCATTTCTTGAATTCATATAACGAAGCGCGTGACGTCGGAGGGATCACACTCCCGCGGACACCACCGCCCCCGACATCTCGGGAGTCCCGGAGACGTCGCGCTCCTCGAGCCGTCGGCGGAATCGCAGGTGTCGCCGTCGCGTCCAATCGACCAACGGCCGCCAGACCGGTCCCGTGAGGCGATGGCGAATCAGGAAACTCCAGAGCCGGTTGGATCGCTTGTAGAGGTACGACATCGCCAGGTAGGGCGGCACCGCGCGCCAGTCCGTCGGCCGCCGCCGCCAGATCGACCCGTGCGAGAACAGCCTCTGGTAACACCAGGCGTAACCCTCGGCGAGTTCCTCGGGCGACATGTGGCGCGGGCGAAACACGACGTGCGAGGTGTCGTACTTCGACCAGTCTCGATGAAGCAGCCGACCCTCGGATTCCAACTGTCGGAACATCGGGGGCGCCGGATAGGGCGTCAGGAGGTGGAACGTGGCGCATTCCAAGCGCGCGTCCTCGAGCCAGGAGACCGTTCG
>JBFWRA010000462.1:0-4808 GCA_050249155.1 Isosphaeraceae bacterium
GCGTCTTGCCCGATCCGGAAGAAGTTCGGGCGCTGGAGTCCAGCTCCGATCCTGACAAACGGTCCAGGTGGGTGGATCGCTGGTTGAACCGGCCCGAGTACGCCGACAGAATGGCCATGACCTGGTCGGCGCTCCTCCGCAATCAACGGACGTTTGGGCCGCTCTCGAAACCAGGCACGTTCGCCTTTCATGACTGGATTCGTCGCTCGTTCGCCGCCAACCAGCCCTTCGACCAGTTCGTCGCCGACCTCCTGACCGCGAGGGGAGAGCCGACCTGGGACCCCGCGGTCTTCTGGTATCGGGCGTACTCCAGCCCCGAGGAACTCGCCGACGACGTCGCGCAGCTCTTTCTCGGGGTTCGCCTCCAGTGCGCTCGATGTCACCGACACCCGACCGAGCGTTGGGGGCCGGACGACACCCGGGACTTCACCGCGTTCTTCAGCCGCCTCGGCCGAAAACCCACTGACGATCCCGTGTCGCCGGCGCTGTTTCTGAAGCGGGAGGAATCGCCCCAACCGCCGCGTTGGCTCGACGGCCCACCGCTTGATTCGCTGAGACCAGGTGACGACCCAAGGGATCAACTCGTTTATTGGCTCCGACGCCCCGACAACCCGACGTTCGCCCGAACGATCGTGAACCGGATCTGGAAGAAATACCTTGGCCGGGGCCTGGTCGAGCCCGAGGACGACTTTCGCGTGAGCAACCCGCCCAGTCACCCTGAACTCCTCGACGCCCTGGCCGCGAACCTCATCGCGTCGGGTTATGACCTGAAAGCGCTGGCGAGGGCGATCCTGACGAGTCGAACCTATGAACGATCGAGTGAGTCGGCAATCGTCGATGCGTACGACTCGACTGGATTCGGTCGATTCGTTCCACGACGCCTGCCCGCCGAGGTTCTGCTGGACGCCATCGACCACCTGACCGGCGCGCCCTCGAAATACGAGGGGCTTCCCCGAGGGTTCCGGGCGGTCGCGCTTCCCGACGAGGGCTTTGACACACCTGGCGGGTTCCTCGCCGCGTTCGGCCGACCCAGACGGGCGACCGCCTGCGACTGCGAACGATCGACCGGGGTCAACCTTTCCCAGAGCCTCCTGCTGCTCAATGGCGGAGAAATCGAGCGCAAGGTCGCCCATCCCGAGGGTAGGGCGGCCAGGCTCTCACGCGATCCGAGGCCCGTCGAGGAGCATGTGCGGGAACTGTACCGCGTCGCCCTCTCCCGCGAGCCGACCCACGAGGAACTCGCCGTCTCCCTGAGTCACCTGGCTCGCCGTCGAGGAGAAGGGAAAATCGTGCAAGGATATGAGGATCTCATTTGGACGCTGCTGAACACCCTGGAGTTTCAGTTCATTCTGTGAGCTGAGGAGTCGGTGATCGACGGTGGAACGTGGAGGGGAACGCATGTTCGACGTCCATTGGGGACGCACCCGGAGGTGCGACGGGATGAGCCGTCGGAGGTTTCTCCGAATCGGAGCGCTCGGGTTGCCTGGGCTGACGCTCGCGCGTTGGCTTCAGGCGAGGGCGGAAGGGGAAACTTCGCCCCACGCCCAGGCCGACGCGGTCATCCAGGTCTACCTGGGCGGAGGGCCCTCGCACGTGGACCTCTTCGACCCCAAGCCAGACGCTCCCTCCGAATACCGTGGCGAATTCCAGAGCCTGGAGACGCGGGTGGTCGGGCTCCGGTTCTCGGAGTTGTTGACCCAATTGAGCAAGGTGGCGGATCGCCTGGCGGTCGTCCGCAGCCTTCATCACACGACCTCGGACCACGCCGAGGGCTCGCATTGGATCTTGACGGGACACCCGCCGAGGCGGTCCACCCCTCGATCGAACGAACGGCCCAGCACCGGTTCGGTCGTCGCGATTCTCAAAGGGGCGAGACGTCCGGGCCTTCCCGGCTACGTCACCCTGCCCGAGCCGCCGGCGTTTGGTTATTCCGCCTACCTGGGCCCGTCGGGCAATCCGTTCTCGCCTCTCGGAGATCTCGCGGCCGGCCTCGTTCAGCTACCGAATCTGGAGCTTCCCCAGGGCGTCGCGCTCGAACGGCTGGAGGACCGCCGGCACCTGCTCTCCAGGCTCGACCGGGTCAATCGCGAGCGCGACGCCACGGGCACGATGCGCGGGCTGGACCGTTTCAAGGCCGAAGCCTACGCCATGATCACGGGATCGGCCGCCCGGCTCGCCTTCGACCTGTCCCAGGAGCCCGAGCCCCTTCGAGACAGATACGGGCGATCGTCGGTCGGCCAGGGCTGCCTCCTCGCTCGACGACTGGTCGAGGCGGGAGTCCGATTCGTGACCCTGGCCGAAGGGGGTTGGGACCATCATGGCCAGGTCTTCTCGGCCTGCCGGAAGCAGGTTCCACCGTTGGATCAGGCCCTCGGGACCCTGATCGCCGACCTTCAAGATCGCGGACTGGCCGATCGGGTCTTGCTCCTGGTCTGGGGCGAATTCGGTAGGACCCCTCGCGTCAATGGTCAGGCCGGTCGGGACCATTGGCCAGGAGCCTTTAGCGGGATCCTCTCAGGAGGAGGGATCCGACCCGGCGTGGTCGTCGGCTCGACAGACCGGAAGGGGGAAGGCCCCACGGAACGCCCCCTCACGCCCGCGGACCTGATCCAGACCGTGTACCGCGCGATCGGGATCGACCCGAGACAAACGCTTCAGGACGAGACGGGCCGACCGCTCCCCTTGCTCGATGGGGGAGCACCGATCGCGGAGTTGGTGTGACCCACTCGATCGGGCCGACCCCCTCCTCACGCCCGGGCGCTGGCTGACACGAGGTTCGACGTCGGTTAAACTTGAAGGAGTCAAGCTCGCGGAGAACCCGCCGAACCCACCCGCCTTCCCGACCCGCCCGCCGGAGGTCGACCACCACATGACCACGAATCGCCGCCGGACGCACGGTTACGTTCTGGCGTTCCACCTGACCTGGCTGAGCGTCGCCCAGCCGTCCCTGGCTCAGCGCCGACGGCAGCAAGGGGGCTCACTCCCGCAGCCCAACTTGCAAAGCGTCTTCCCCACGGGCGTCACCCCGGGAGGTTCCGCGGAGATCACGCTGCGAGGCGGTGACCTCGAAGGGGTCACCACGCTTTGGTTCGACCACCCGGGACTTCGGGCCTTCCACCTCAAGGGGCTCACGTTCCGGGTCGTCTGCGCGACCGGGACGCCCCAGGGCTACCACGACGTCCGCGCCGTCGGAACCTACGGCATCAGCAATCCTCGGACGATTGTCATCGGCGATCGAGGCGAGTCGAGCGAGGCCGAGCCCAACGACAAGCCGGCCCTGGCGAGCCCGATCGCCTGGAACTCGGTTGTGAACGGGGAGATCGGCCCGGCGGACCTGGACCACTTCGTCTTTGAGGGCAAGCGTGGCCAGCGGCTGCGCCTGGACCTGGAGGCCGAGCGGATCGACAGCAGGCTCGACGCGACGCTTCGGGTCCTGGACGATCAGGGCCGGGAGATCGCTGAGAGTCGAGACGCCCTGGGGGCCGACCCCTCGCTCGACTTAACGCTTCCAGACGATGGACGTTACGTCGTCAAGGTCCACGACGTCCTCTACCGCGGCTCCAACGAGTACCCCTACCGGTTGACGCTGACCGACGGCCCCTGGATCGAGGCGGCCGTGCCCCACGTCCTGAAACCTGGGGAAACCGCGACGGTGACCCTCTACGGTCAGAATCTTGGCGGGGAACGAGTTCCCGAGATCGCCATCGACGGTCGAGTCCTGGAGCGCAAGCAAGTCACCATTCAGGCCCCGACCACGCTGGAAGCGGACCCTGACGACCCGACGACCGCGTTCGTGGGGTCGACCGCCGCGCGGCGTCGCGGTTTCGACTACGTTTTCGAAAGTCCCGCCGGTCGATCCAACCCGGTCTTTTTCAGTCTCGCGACCGATCCCATCGTCGTGGAGCGCGAGCCCAACGACGGCGATTCCGTTCAGGAAGTGACGGTTCCTTGCGAGGTCGCCGGGCGGTTCGACCGGCCTGGGGATCTCGACGTCTACCGATTCTCGGCGAAGAAGGGGGAGGTGCTCTGGGTTGAGGCGAACGCGGAGCGGATCGGATCGACGGCGGACCCCGTATTCGTGATCCAGAAAGTCGATGCCAAGGGGACGACGAGCGATCTGGCGACTGGCGACGACCTCGCCGACAAGGGAGGGCAGGCGCGGTTCATGACGGCGACCGTCGACGCCGCGGTGCGCTGGTCGGCCCCCGACGACGGGATCTACCAGGTGGCGATCAACGACCTTTACAGCTCGCAGCGCGGCGACGTTCGGCTGGCTTACCGGCTAAATATCCGCCCGGAGCGGCCCGACTTCGCGCTGTTCCTGCTCCCGGATAGCCCGAATCTGCCGGACGCGTTGACCCTCAACGCGGGCGGACGCGGCCTCGCCTACGTGTTCGCCGCGCGGGTCGACGGCTTCAACGGTCCGGTTCGCGTCGAGGCTCTGAATCTGCCGCCCGGCGTTCGTTGCGCCCCCGTGACGATTCCCCCGGACCAGTCCCTGGTTCCCATCGTTTTTGACGCGGCGGAGGACGCCAAGCCGGTGCTCGGGACCGTTCAACTCGTCGGTCGAGGGAGGTACGGGGATCGGAAGGAGTCGCTGGCCTACGTCTCCGGGGCCAGTCGGCTCGGTCCCGACGTCGAGCACCTCGCGATGGCGGGAGGGGTCGTCTGGCCAGGCGACAAGCCCAACGTCGCCCCCGCGCGGCTCACCCGGGGTTTCGCCCTGAAGGTGCTTGGTCCTTCGCCGATCACCCTCAAGGCGAGCCCGGACGTCGTGAAGGTCACCCCCGGTGGCCTGTTGACCCTCG
>JBFWRA010000463.1:0-4806 GCA_050249155.1 Isosphaeraceae bacterium
AAAAAGAGCCGGCGTTCCTCCTCCAACTCGGCGTCGCTCTCGTTGGACCGGGAGTGTGGGAGGAGTCCCTGTTCCAACCCGACAATGAACGCCAGTGGGAATTCGAGCCCCTTGGCCGCGTGTAGAGTCATCAATGTGACCGATCCGCCGTCGTCTTTCCAGCGGTCCACGGCGGAGGCCAGGCTGACTTCCTCCATGAAGTCGATAACCGAGGCGCCGGGATGCTCGCGGTCGAACTCCCGCGCGGCGGAGACCAGTTCATCCAAGTTGGCGAGTCGATCCTCGCCGGCCCCCTTGGCGTCGGCGGCGAGGTGGTCATGGTAGCCGGTGAGGGCGAGGAGCTTCCTCATCACCTCCTCGGCGGTTTGGTCTCTCAACGCTGTGAGCTCGTCGATCAGGAGTCCAAAATCTCGAAGCGCGGCGATCGCGCGATCTTTTAAACCTGGCACTGATGATGCCTGTTTCGCCATCGCGAGCAAGGGGATGCCCAGCGCCCGCGCACGCTCGTTGAGTTTTTCCAACGTCGTGGCCCCCACGCCTCGCGGGGGAACGTTCACCACCCGGCCAAAGGCCACGTCGTCCTTCGGGTTGGAGAGAAGGCTCAAGTAGGCCAGGACGTCCTTGACCTCCTGGCGTTCATAGAAAGAGAGTCCACCCACGACCTGGTACGGAATCTTGGCGGCCCGGAAGGCCGACTCGAAGTTGCGGGTCAACGCGGTCACTCGACAGAACACGGCCACGTCGCGAAAGCCGTACTCTCCCTCGCGGACTTTCTCGACGATCCGGGAGGCCACCGCGCGGGCTTCCTCGGCCTCGTTGGGGTAAATCGTCAGCTCGACTGGGCTGCCGCTGGGGTTCTCGGTCGTCAAGGCCTTGGGCTTGCGACGGCGATTGTGCCGGATGAGATGATCGGCGACTCTGAGGATGTTCTTGGTGCTCCGGTAATTTCGTTCGAGCTTGACGACCTTGCAACCTGGGTAATCTTGTTCAAATTCGAGGATGTTATTCAGGTTGGCTCCACGCCAACCGTAAATCGATTGGTCGGGGTCGCCGGTCACGCAAAGGTTCGGATGGTCGACCGAGAGGGCCCTCACGATCGCGTACTGGGCGAGGTTGGTGTCCTGGTACTCGTCGACCAGGACGTAGCGGAACCGCCGATCGAGTCCCGCCCTGACATCGGGGTGTCGCTTGAGGATCGTGACCAGATGTCCCAGGAGGTCGTCGAAGTCGACGGCCGACGATTCGCGAAGTCGCTCCTGGTATCGCGCGAAGACCTTGGCGGCGATGGCGGTCACGTGGTCCCCGCCGTCGCGTCTGGCGAGGGCTTCAGGTGTGACCAGGTCGTTCTTGGCCTTGCTGATGACCGCGTCGACGCGCTCTGGAGTGACGGAAAGACCGTCCAGATCGAGCTGCGCCATCACTTGCTTGACGGCGCGGAGGCGATCCGCCTGGTCGTAGATCGTGAACCCGCGATCGAGTCCGACCAGCGGGGCGTGGCTGCGCAAGAGTCGGGCGCAGAAGCCGTGGAACGTGCCGACCCAGACCCCGGCTCCTGGGGCGAGCCTGGCGATCCGTTCGCGCATCTCGCCGGCGGCCTTGTTCGTGAAGGTGATCGCCAGGACGCTCTCACCCGGGACGCCCTGGCCGAGCAGGTGGGCGACTCGGCGGGTGATGACCCGGGTCTTCCCGGAACCCGCTCCCGCGAGGACGAGCAAGGGCCCGTCCTTGTGCGTGACGGCGAGGCGCTGGGCGGGTGTCAAGTCGTCGAGCGGGTCCATCAGCGGGCGTGTCCGGGACTCGGGGAGACCAAGAGAGGCTGCGTCAGTATAGCGCGCCGAACCCGCGCGTCGCGACGCGACTTCCGGGACGCTTCGCCGCCGCTTGGCCTGGGGGCGGCCCTCGGGTTACACTGGGTCGAGGAACTCACGTCGCGGGCGGTCAACCTCGTTCTCGAACACATGGCCATGCTCATTCTGGGGATCGGTACGGAGATCGTGGAATGTCCTCGGATCGGTCGGATGATCGAACAACACGGTGAGGTTTTCCTCCGCCGTGTCTATACCGATCGAGAGATCCGATTTTGCCAATCGCGCAAGCATGCGATCGAGCACTTCGCTGGCCGTTGGGCGGCCAAGGAGGCGATCCTCAAGGCGATCGGGACCCCTTGGAGTCGCGAGATCACCTTGACCGACCTGGAGGTCCGCCAGGTGGTCGGTGGGGAGCCACGGGTTCACGTGCGGGGCTCCGCGAAGGACGTCGCCTTGCGCCGGGGGATCGGCGACCTCCTGGTGACGGTCTCGCATTGCCGAACCTACGCCACGGCGTACGCGATCGCCGTCGGCCCCGAGGCGCGTCAACGCCCCGCGGGGCCGACCAGCCCATCGCCATCGAACTCCGGAGATTGATCGCGTCGAGGAGACTCGACCCCCCTCACCGGACGCGTCCGCGCGTCACCCTCCGGTGGCGGACGTGATCTTCTCCAGGGTCGCCTCGCTGGGCTCCCGAGTCCCCTTGCATTTCGGGTAGTTCGCGCATCCCAGGAAGAATCCCCGTCGACCTCTTCGAACGAGCATGGGTCCGGAGCAATTCTCGCAGGTCTCCTCGACCTGGATCGATTTCAGGTCGACGCCAGGGGTGCTCGACGCCGGGGCCTGGTCGGCGAACTGACCCTTGAGTTCCTCGGGAATGGGGGCGGTGCTCCGGCATTTCGGATAATTCAGGCAACCCAGAAAGGCCCCGCGGCGACCCTGCTTGACTCCCATCGGCCCACCGCACTTCTCGCACTTCACGGCGACCGTGACCGGCTTGACGGGCTCCCCCTTGTCGTCGACGGGCATGGTGTTGCGGCACTTGGGGTAGCCTGTGCAGCCCAGGAACGCGCCTCGTGAGCCTTGCCGCAAGGCCATCGGCTTGCCGCATTTGTCACAGGCGTGCTCGGTCTCGACGACCGAGGGGACGGGGTTCCCCTGGGCGTCGAGGTTGTAGGATTCCTTGCATCCTGGGTAACCGGAGCACGAGAGGAAGGGGCCGCGCTTGCTCTCCCGAAGCATCAGCGGTTTGCCGCACTTGGCGCATTTGTGCTCGGTCTCGACGGCCGTCGGTCGGGGCGCGCCGTCGACCGGGCGGGTCGTCTTGCAGTCCGGGTATTTCGAGCACCCAAGGAACTGACCGGTCCTCCCGAACTTCATGACCATCGGCGCGCCGCAGACGTGGCAGACCTCGTTCGTCGGCACGCTGACCCGCTGCATCTGGCTCTCGGCCAGTTTCAGGGCTTCCTGGAACGGGTGGTAGAAGTCGTCCAGAACCTTGACCATTTCCTCCTTGGCCGAGGCGACGTCGTCGAGCTCGTCCTCCATCTGCGCGGTGAACTTCAGGTCCATGATCTTGGGGAAGTGTTCGACCAGCAGGTCGGTCACGACCATTCCCAGGTCGGTGGCGAAGAACCGTCGCTCCTTCAATTCCACGTAATTCCGCGACTGAATCGTGCTGATGATCGGCGCGTAGGTGCTTGGCCTGCCGATGTTTTCCTTCTCCAACGCCTTGATGAGCGTGGCCTCGGAGTAGCGCGGGGGGGGCTGGGTGAAGTGCTGGGTCGGCTCCAGCGAATGCAAGTCCAGGGGCATCTCCGCCGCGAGAACTGGGAGCAACGCGTCCTCTTGCTTGCCGGCGGGCGCCAGCGCCTTCCGGTGACCGTCGAACTTGAGGATCTTGCCCTGGGCCTTGAAACGACCCTCGTCGGCCTTGATGGTCACGTTGGTCACGGCGAAGATCGCCGGGTTCATCTGGCTGGCGACGAACCGCCGGTAGATCAGGTTGTAGAGGCGGAACTGATCGTGGCTCAGTCGGTTCCGAATCGCGTCGGGGTGCAGGGCCAGGTCGGTCGGCCGGATCGCCTCGTGCGCCTCCTGGGCCGACTTGCCCGCCGCGTATCGCAAGGGCTTGGGTGGAAGATAGCGATCGCCGTAGGTCTTGGTGATCGCCTCGCGAACCGAGGTGATCGCCTCGTCGGAGACGCGAAGGCTATCGGTCCTCATGTAGGTGATCAAACCGACCGGACCCGAGCCGTCGACGTCGATCCCCTCGTAGAGTTCCTGGGCGATCTTCATGGTCTTCTTGCCGGAGAACCGCAGGCGGATCGCCCCCTGTTGCTGAAGGGTGCTCGTCTTGAACGGAGGGTCGGCCCGGTCCAGCTTGTCGGCCTGTTCGACCTCCTCGACCACGAACTCGGCGGCGGCCAGCGTGTCGCGGATCGCCCTGGCCTCCTCCTCGTTTTTCGCCTCGAACTTGGCTCCCTTCCACTCGGTCAGGAGGGCCTCGAAGCGATCGCTTTCCGCCTGAGAACCCCCGGGGCTCAGGGTGGCCGTGATCTTCCAGTATTCCTCGGCGACGAACGCCCGGATCTCCTTCTCACGCTCGGCGATCAGCCGAACGGCGACCGACTGCACCCGGCCGGCGCTCAGGTTCCTGGCGACCTTTTTCCAGAGCAAGGGGCTCAACTGGTAGCCGACGAACCGGTCCAGGAATCGCCGAGCCTGCTGGGCGTTGACCATGTCCTTGTTGATGGGGCCGGAGTGGCGGAACGCCTCCTTCACCGCGCGTTCGGTGATCTCGTGGAAGGTCACCCGAAGGATCCGGTCGTCGGGGAGTTCGAGGGCCTCCTGAAGGTGCCAGGCGATCGACTCCCCCTCACGGTCGGGGTCGGTGGCGAGGTAGACCCGGCTGGCCCGGGACGCCTCGCGCCGAAGCTCGCCGATCGTCTCCTTCTTCCCCTTCATGATCTCGTAGGTCGGCCGATAATTGTCGGCG
>JBFWRA010000464.1:0-4800 GCA_050249155.1 Isosphaeraceae bacterium
GTCCGCCGAGAGGAGCAGGTTCGCCGGCTTGACGTCGCGGTGGATCACTCCCCGACCCGCGGCGTACCGGAGTCCGTCGGCGACCACCTTCGCCACTTCCACGGTCCGTTCCACCGAGAGGGGACCGTCAAGCTTGACCTTGTCGTGAAGGTCCCCTCCCGACATGAATTCGAGCGCGAGGTAATGGCGGCCCTGGTCGACTCCGCGATCATAGATCGCGACGACCGAGGGGTGTTCCAGGGCCTCCGCGCTGCGGGCCTCGCGGAGGAATCGCTGCAACGCGACCGGGTTCTTCGCGAGCGTGCGGGGCAGGACCTTGAGCGCCACTTCGAGTCCCGTGTCGACGTGGACCGCCCGGAAGACCGAACTCATCCCCCCGCTCCCGAGGGGCTGGACAAGCCGGTAACTCCCCACCATGGGAAGTGGGTTCGGCCCGGAACGCGCTGTCGTGGGGTCGGGCATGATGGAGGCGTCCTCGGCTGGGAAGGCTCGAAGGTCGGCTCGTCACTCGGATCGAGGGCTGGAGCGGGACGATTCACGGGACCCCGGCCCATTCGTGGAGGCGCGCGACCGCCCGCCGGGTGTCTCACTTCATTGTAACGGATCGGGGCCGGGTGGGGGAAACAGGCGGCATCGAGGACTCGCGGTGCGCGGGCCCGCTCAAAGCCGATCCAGGTGGAGTCCGCCGTCCACGTGGATGACTTCCCCTGTCGAGAACGGGAGCGATCCCGAGGCGATGGCCGCCACGGCCCTCCCCACGTCCTCAGGAGTCCCCCAGCGCCGGATCGGGGAGAGCCCCTCGGCGATGCGACGATCGTACATTTCCTTCACGGGCCCGGTCATGTCCGTGGCGATGACGCCGGGTCTCACCTCGTGAACGTGAATCCCCAGCTCGGCCAGCCGCACGGCGAACAGCCTGGCCACCATGCTCAGCCCCGCCTTGGAAACGCAGTACTCGCCGCGATTGACGCTCGCGAACGTGCTGGAGACGGAGGTTACGAAAACGATCTGGGGAGGGGATTCGTCATCGTCACGAGACTGGCGGATCATCGCGAGCGCGACCGACTGGGTCAGGAAGAACGGCCCTCGAAGGTTCGTTCCCAGGACGCGATCCCAGCTTTCGGGCGTGGTTTCCAGGAGATCCAGGCGTCGCGACGGGGCGACCCCGGCGTTGTTGACCCAGAGGTCGACCCGACCGAAGGCTTCGAGCGTGGCGTCCAGAAGCCGCCTTCCCTCCGCGAGGTCCGACACGTCCGCCGGGATCGCGATCGTCCGGGGAGCGCCGAGGGCCTCAGCCTCGCGACAGGTCCCCACGGCCGCGGATTCGTCGGAACGGTAATTCACCACGATCGCCATGCCCCGCTGGGCGAGCGCGGCGACGATCCCTCGACCGATCCCTCGGCCTCCCCCCGTGACGACGGCGACCCGACCTCGTGTGACGTTTGACATGAGCCTTGCCCCAAGGATTGGCCAGGACCAGCGACCCGCCGGCACCACTTCCCGACTCTCGCGCCGACCACGGACGTTGACAGCATACCGCCCGCTCGGCCAGAATCGAGCACGCCCGGTCGAGAGGTCCTCACGCCGGCTGTTTCAAGGGCGCCCGTAGCTCAGGTGGATAGAGCGGCGGTTTCCTAAACCGCAGGCCGCAGGTTCGAATCCTGCCGGGCGCATTTCCGCTGGGAACCCTTTCCCCGTCCAATTCGAGGCGCCCGTAGCTCAGCCGGATAGAGCAACGGTTTTCTAAACCGTCGGTCGTAGGTTCGAATCCTACCGGGCGTAATGCGGACCGGCCGCGCGGCGTGGCCGCCTCTCGAAGTGTCCCGGCCACTCCACTACGGAATTCAAGGCCGTAGTCTTGACGTCACCGGTGATTCTCGGGTCAGATTGTCACAAGTGCCTGCGCCTCTCGTACGGCGACTTTCGGGTCGATTCCGCCGTCGTGGGTTCGGTCCGTTTCCCGTGGAACCACGAGACAGGTCCGACACGCTCGCTTCGCCCGCGCGGCGAGGGTGATGCTGACGACGTCCACACCGCGGTCTTGAAAGGGCTCGCGACATGTCGGACAAACTGAGGCTGACGGAGATTCCCACGGAGTGGACCCTGATCCGGACTTCGCAAACCTCGCTCCCCGAGGGTGCGAAGATGTCCGAGGAATCCCGGGACGCGACCCACATCCTCGTCGGCCGGTACCACGACGCGATCGAGCGATTCCTCCGGATGAAGCTTCGGGACCAGAACCTCGTGGACGAGGTGAAGCAGGAGTTCTGGACCAAGTTCCTGAGCCAGAAACTCGCGGGAGCCGATCCGAGCAAGGGACGTTTCCGAGATTATCTACGCACCGTCCTGCACCGGCTCATCATCGACCATTTTCGAGGACGGAAGCTCCAACCCCTGCCACCCGGCGACCTACTCGACCCGACCTCCAACGACGAGGAGTTCGATCACGTCTGGCGAGAGCTGGTCATCAAGCGGGTGCTCTGCCGCCTCGAATCCTACGAGTTGGGGACGCCCAACAATCGCTACTGGAGCGTGCTCAGCCTACGGCTGGAGAAACCCGACGCGCCCATCGAGGAACTCGCGGCGCTTCTGTCCGACCGTGATGGGAGGGGGACCACGCCGGAGGCGTTTCGCAAGACGCTCCAACGCGCGCGAAGAAAGTTCCTTGATTTGCTCATCGAGGAACTACGGGAAACGATTCATCCGGCGGAGCCTGAGGACATCGAGGCCGAGATCTACGACCTGGGCCTCGGCCCCCTCTACCGCAGATACTCCGCCGAATTCGCCTCATGAGGCGTGCGAGGAACTTGTTCGTCCAAGACCTCGTCCCGCCAACTGGATGGGGGGAATTCCCTCGCTTCCTCGAGACGCGGCACGTCTTTTTTCTTTCCGAGACTTGACCGCGCGTACCACTTCGGTACAGTTGTAGCATGAAGCGACGTGTCGACACGGTCGGGCACGGTTCGCCAGGGAGCGATCCGCCGGGCGCGCGTCACCCGCTTCATCGCTCACGAACCACCGCGGGATTCACCACTATCGCGAGGAGTGGCGATGCTAGTTCTTTCTCGGAAGAAGAACGAGAGCATCATAATCAACGACAACATCACGGTGACCGTGATCGAGATTCGAGGGGACAAGGTCCGCCTTGGAATCGAAGCGCCGAAGGACGTCACGGTCCACCGTCAAGAGGTCTACGAGGCCATCAACGGCCCCAGGACCGAGTCGACCCACGAGCATGAGCGAGAGGACCAGCCCTCCTCGTTTCGTCCGGATTCCGGTCGTTCCTGCTCCTGAAGAATTGACCACACGTTCCGTTTCGAACCGCTCCGCCCCTCCCACCAAGGCTTCTGGTCAGTCCTTCCAAGCCTTCAGGACCTTGACGAACTCACGCATCCAGGGGCCGTTGTCAGGCCACCCCCTGACCGTGACGAGGTTTCCCGCGACGACGACGTCTCGGTTGACGAACTCTCCACCCGCGGCGCGGACGTCGGGTTCGAGGTCCGGGTAGCATGTCAGGCGCTTGCCCTTGACCCCGTCCGCGGCGATCACCAGGAGCGGACCGTGGCAGTTCGCCGCGATCGGCTTTCCCGAGTCCACGAAGTGCCGGACGATCTCCACCGCTTTCGGGCGATTCCTGAGAAACTCGGGCGCTCGACCACCGGGAAGCACGAGTCCCTGGTAATTCGTGGGATCGACCTCGTCGAGGCCAAGGTCGGCATCGACCCGATACCCTGGCTTCTCCGTGTAGGTGTCGAAGCCCGGTTCGAAGTCATGGACCACCGAGAGAAAGGTCCGTCGAGTCGTGGTGGCGACGTGGACGGTCCAGCCTTCCTCCTCGAGCCGGTACTTGGCGTAGTAGATCTCCTGGGCCTCGCCGGCGTCACCGGTCAGCAACAGGATCTTCATCGCGGGAGAACCTCTCGTGGTGGAGACCCGAACCCTCGGGTCCTCGAAAGTGTCCCTAGGCTAGCGTGCCGCCCCGCGACTCGCAAGCGGGTTGACGGGATTCCCGCGAAGGTCTCCGCGCCGCGGTCCGGTTCTCTGGGAGTCTCTCAAGCCGACCTTGACCTCGGCACGCCTCACCGAGTATTTTCATCCTTCCGCAGCGGTGCGGCCCCGTCGTCTAGCCAGGTCTAGGACACATGCCTTTCACGCATGCAACGCGGGTTCAAATCCCGCCGGGGTCATTTTTCCCGGACCATCGAGATCGTTGACCAGGGGCCCTTCGGGGCCCCTTTTTTCGTGGACTGGGGCCGGTTCACCTCAGTCCTCGACGAAATCGGTGACCGGCGGCTCGCTCGAGGAATCGGGCTCGTCGTCAGAGTCGCGACCCACTCCAAACCGGTCGAGAAGCACCGCGACCAGAAGATCGCTGGTGACGTTGGTCATCGCGCGGCATCGCGAGAGGAACCAATCGACGGTCAGAAGCAACGGAACGATCTCCAGGGGAAGCCCGACGGTTCCCAGCACCAGGGCCAGGGAGATCAGGCCCGCGTCGGGCACCCCCGAGATCCCAATCCCCGCGATCACGCAGGCGGCCGCCGCCACGAACTGCTGACCGAGGGTCAGGTCGATCCCGTACGTCTGGGCCACGAAGAGGACCGCCATCGCCTCGTAGAGCAGAATCCCGTCGTTGTTGAGGTTCGTACCCACACAGGCCGCGAGTCTGGCCGACTGGGGAGACACTCCCATGCGATCAAGGCAACGCAACGTGACGGGGAGGGTGGCCAGGCTGCTACTGGCCCCCATCGCGTAGACCACGGCGTCGCGCGCTCCTGCCCAGAACTTCCGCAAGGAAGT
>JBFWRA010000465.1:0-4788 GCA_050249155.1 Isosphaeraceae bacterium
AGCACGCGGGCATCGACCCGACCGACGAGGCGGCCGTCGTCGCCAGGGCGGAAGCCCAGGGGCTTCATCCCGCGGGGAAAGCCTTCGACGTGGTGGTGAGTGAACTCTTTGAGGAACTCGTCGAGGACGCGCTGGAAGGCCCGGTCTTCGTCACGGACTACCCCGCGGCGATCTGCCCGTTGACCAAGCGGAAAGCGTCCAACCCCGCCCTGGCCGAGCGATTCGAGTTGTTCGTCAAGGGGATGGAACTGGCCAACGCGTACACCGAGCTCAATGATCCGATCCTTCAGGACGAGCTGTTCCAGGGCCAGCTCGCCGGCCAGAAGGAGGAGGACTCGATGGCCAAGAAGGATGACGACTTCGTGCGAGCGCTGAAGCATGCGATGCCCCCGGCCGGCGGCCTGGGCGTGGGGATGGATCGGCTCTGCATGCTCCTGATGAACCAACCCAGCATTCGCGACGTGATCCTGTTCCCGTTGATGAGACCACAAGCCTGAGGTCGTGGGGTCCGCCCTCGCGGACCTCACCCGACCCGTGACGATCGACCCCGACCCGGCCCGCCATGGAAGGAGTTGCCGAGGTGTACAAGTACTTGCTTTGCTGGCGGTACCTCAAGACCCGCTACATCGCCCTGGCCAGCGTGATCAGCGTCATGCTGGGCGTGGCGACGATGATCGTCGTCAACGCGGTCATGGCGGGGTTCTCGGAGAAGATGCGCGACCGGCTTCACGGCGTGCTCGCCGACGTCGTGGTCGAGTCGTACAGCCTGGACGGGTTTTACGACTCTCCCGAGGTGATCGCCCGGATCAAGCAGGTGGGGGGCGACGACGTCCAGGCGCTGGCCGCGACGATGGAGACGTTCGGCCTGCTCAAGTTCAAGTTCGGCGGCGAATCCGTCACGCGGCAGGTCCAGGTCATTGGCGTGGAGCCCCTGGAACGCGCCCGGACCGGGGACTTCGCCGAGTTCCTTTACACCGGGCGGAAGGTCCGCGACCGGGCCACCGGCGAGGTCCAGGACCAGCGGCTCAGCCCCCCTTCGTTCGAGGTCTCCCGACACCTGCAACTTGAAGCGACCAAGGCGGGCAACGTCCTTCGGGCGATCCGCGAGGAGGAGAACGCCAATGGGTCGCCGCCCGCCGAGCCCGACGCCTTTGAACAGGAGCTGATCCGCCAGATGGCCGAACAGGCCCCACCTCGGGGCGCGATCATCGGCTGGGCGCTCGGCACCGTTCACACCGAGGGCAAGGACGAATTCATCGCCCCTCCCGGGACGAAGGTCGGCCTGGTCTTTCCCAAGGCGGGCAACCGCCCCGAGGCGGCTTACGACGACTACACCGTCGTCGGCTACTTCAAGAGCGGGATGAGCGAGTACGACTCGACCCATGTCTATGTGCCATTGGATCGACTCCAACGAATGCGACTGCTTCAGGACCCGTCCGGCCGCGGCGCGGTCAACGCGATTCAGATCAAGGTCCGACCGGGAGTGGACCTCGACGACCTCTCCGCCCGCATCCAGACCGGCCTGGAACGGCTGCGCCCGATGTATTTCCGGGTCTCCACCTGGGAAGAGAAGCAGGGGCCGCTCCTGGCGGCCGTCGCCGTGGAACAGAGCATCCTGAACATGCTCCTGTTCTTCATCATCGCCGTGGCCGGGTTTGGCATCCTCGCGATCTTTTCGATGATCGTGGTGGAAAAGACCCGGGACATCGGCATCCTCAAGGCGCTCGGTGCGTCGACCTCGGGGGTCCGCGGCATCTTCCTGGGCTATGGGTTGTCGCTGGGCCTGGTCGGCAGCGGCGTGGGCATGGCCGGCGGATTGCTGTTCGTCGCGTACATCAACGAGATCGAAACGCTGATGAGCATGGTGCTGGGCCACAAGGTCTTCGACGACAAGATCTACTACTTCAGCGAGATCCCGACGCGCGTCGATCCGCTGACCGTGCTCTGCATCGTCTCGGGCGCACTTCTCATCGCCGCCGCGGCGAGCGTCTGGCCGGCCCAACGCGCCGCCAGGCTCCACCCGGTCCGCGCCCTACGGTTTGAGTAAGGCATGGCTCAAGAATCACCCGCTCGATTCACATTCGATCAACGGGGTGGCTAGGGTCTCGTCCGCGAGACCCCGGCCACCCTCCGCCGAAAACCGGTCCGGTCGATTTGACGCGGCTCCCAACGTGTGCCGTGGCGACGGTCGTCAGGACTGACCTCATGGATCGACAAGCGCCGATCCAAATTCGACATGGGACGTTCCCCGAGCCAAGGAAGGCGGAAATGGCCATTCACCTCGCGGCGGTCGGACTGGAAAAGAGCTACCGGAAAGGGCGCGGCGCCGTGCCGGTGCTGCGCGGGGTCGACCTGGAAGTCGAACACGGCGAGCTGGTCGCGGTGATCGGGGCCAGCGGGTCGGGAAAGAGCACGCTCCTGCACGTCCTGGGACTGCTCGACGCCCCGGACGCCGGCTCCACCTGGCTCGACGGCCGACGGATCGACGACCTGCCCGAACGCCAGCGCGACGCGCTGCGCAACCGCACGTTCGGATTCATCTTCCAGTTCTATCACCTCCTGCCCGAACTGAACGCCCTGGAAAACGTCATGGCCCCCGCCATGATCCGCCACGGATTGCTCTCTTATCACAGAAATCGCAAGGAGATCCGTCGGGAAGCCAGCGCCCTGCTGGATCGCGTCGGGCTGGGCCGACGACGGGACCACTTTCCCTCGGAACTTTCCGGCGGCGAGATGCAGCGCGCGGCGATCGCGCGGGCCCTGGCCGGGGGGCCCTCGGTGCTCCTGGCCGACGAGCCCACCGGCAACCTCGACGCCGCCACCGGCCAGAGCGTTCTGAACCTGCTCCGCGACTTGAACCGGGAACGCGGGCTCACTATGATGCTGGTAACTCACGATCACCAGATCGCCCAGCAAGCCGACCGGATCGTCCGGCTGACCGAGGGGCGGATCGAGGAGTGGGCCCCCGCACTGGCCTGACACGCCAGACGTCGGGGGCCGCGCCTTCGTAACCCGGGACTCCCCCGTGACTTCCGCCGAAATCCTTGTCGGTGGTCCGTCGCGGGGAGAAGCTCCGGCGCGCGGGCCAATCCCCAAGGCGTGGGCGGGGGTTCGATTCGGATGAGCCTGAAGGTTTACATCAGCGGCAAGCTTTACGACAAGGCCGACGCCAAGATCAGCGTCTACGACCACGGCCTGCTCTACGGCGACGGCGTCTTCGAAGGCATCCGGTCCTACTCCGGACGGGTCTTCAAGCTCAAGGAGCACGTCGACCGGCTCTACGAGTCGGCCCGTTCCATTCACCTGGAAATCCCCATCTCCCCAGAGGAAATGGCCAGGGCGGTCACCGACACCCTCGCCGTGAACAAGTTGGTCGACGCCTACGTACGACTGATCGTCACCCGAGGGGCCGGTAGCCTCGGCCTGGACCCCCGCAAGACGACCGACCCCCAGGTCATCGTCATCACCGACTCGATCAGCCTCTATCCCCCCGAGCTCTACGAGAACGGGCTGAAGATCGTCACCGCGGGAACGATGCGCAACCACCCCGCCGCGCTCAATCCTCGCGTCAAATCACTGAATTATCTGAATAACATCATGGCCAAGGTCGAGGGTTCCAACGCCGGTTGCCTCGAAGCCCTGATGCTCAACCACAAGGGTGAGGTCGCCGAATGCACCGGTGACAACATCTTCGTGGTTCGTGGTGGAGAACTGCACACCCCGCCGATCACCGCCGGGATCTTGCGGGGGATCACCCGGGACGCCGTGATCGACCTGGCCAGGGAGGCCGGCGTCGCCGTTCACGAGCGGTCCATGGACCGACACGACGTGTACACCGCCGACGAGTGCTTCCTCACCGGAACCGCCGCCGAGGTCATCCCCGTGGTCGAGTGCGACGGTCGAGCCATCGGCGACGGCAAGCCGGGGCCGATCACCAAGGACCTGCTGGTCCGATTCCACGCGCTGGTGCGTGGGCCCGAACCGGCCCTGGCGAAACGCGGTTGACCGATCCGATCGCCGTCGATCGCATGTACCAACGACCATGAAACCTT
Organism: Isosphaeraceae bacterium; assembly: GCA_050249155.1. Lineage (GTDB taxonomy): Bacteria > Planctomycetota > Planctomycetia > Isosphaerales > Isosphaeraceae > JBFWRA01. The sequence goes on from JBFWRA010000465.1 coordinate 4,053, forward strand.
CGAGACCGTCGGCGTCCGCTCGTGGGCTTTCCCCGTCCGTTCCCAATCAGGGGTCCCCGCCATGATCGCGATCCGTCAAATCCTCGCGCCGACGGACTTCAGCAAACACTCCGAAGGCGCGCTGCGTTTCGCCTGCGACCTGGCGGAACGGTTCGGTGCCGTGATTCACCTGCTCCACGTGCTCTCCGACGTGATGCCCGTGGGGCCGGACCCCATGCTCACCTCGGTGCTGCCGCCGGAGTATTATCGGGAGACCGAGGACGCCACCCGCGAGGCGCTCGAGAAACTGATCCAGCCCGACTGGGGGAAGCCCGTCGCGGTGACCACCGCCGTGGCCTGGGGGCACGCCGTCGACGTCGTCAACGAATACGCGAGCAAGAACGGGATCGACCTCATCGTGATCGCGACCCACGGCAGGACCGGCTTGAGCCACGTCTTGCTCGGCTCGGTCGCCGAGCGGATCGTTCGCGAGGCCCCCTGCCCCGTGCTGACGATCCGCGATCGAACCCCGGACAGCCCCACCGCCACCACCTCGTGATTCCTCGACGGGACGTGTCCGGACTCCAAGGGACGCGGCCTCGCTCATGAATTCAGATTCGCCGATTTGAACGCGTTTCGTTCGAAACACACGTCGACCCGAAGGACGCCACGAACCGAACCACGTCAATCAGGAGCGACTTCCGTGACTCAGCCCGAATCGCGACCGAGACGTGTGATCTATCGGGGCAGGAAAATC
>JBFWRA010000466.1:0-4783 GCA_050249155.1 Isosphaeraceae bacterium
GCCGATCGCCCTGGCCAGGGCGTCCACGGCGCTGTGGGTCAGCTCGGCGAGCAGGACCATCGAGGCCGAGATCACCAGCAGGCACCATCCCAGGGCGTCGACCCTGAGGAGAATCGCGGTGATCGCGATCAGGATGCCCCTGTATCCGTGGGCGAAGAAGCTGGAGTCTCCGCGGATCGCGTACTTGAGCCCACGAAGACCCGCCGCGAACTTCCGCCCGGAGTTTCGACGATCCGCCCTCGGCGTCCAGGGGGCGACGGTCTGAAGCTCGCGCAGCAACTCGTCGCTGAGCGTCGCGGTGACCGCGTGGGTTGGGTCGGGCGTGTCGGTTTCCGAGAGTCGTTCGATCATCGGTTGACCCTTGGGTCGGGGAGAGTCCCGAGTTACTGCGTCGGCGCATATCGTGAGTCGAACCCGGTCAGCCCGACACCCGAGCCGAGGCGAACGTTCGGCGCGAGCCTCGGTGACACCTGCAGGGCGAACATGTAGCTCTGACGCTGCGGGTCGACGGTCAATCCCACCGACGTGAGGTAGTCGGCGCCGATGCGGGTCAAGGAGAACATGGCGTTCAGCAAAATCGCGTTGCCGAAGTCGTACATGGTGGAATAGGTGCCGTACCACTTCGGGCTCAACCAGTAGCTCGTCGAAACGTTCAACGCCGAGGTGCTCAGCGGTCCCGTGTCAATCACCGAGTAACCCAGAAAGACGTTGCCCCGCGGCGGCCTGCTAAGACTCACGCCCGAGGTGATCACGTTGAGCCCAAACGGGTCGTTATGGCGGGCGATGTTCGTGTTGTAGATCGGCCGACCGTTGATGTCCCAGAACTCGAACCAGCCGTAGGAGACCAGGCTCGTCCGGTCGCCGAGGAACCATTGCCAGTTATACATGTTCTGGCCGAACGACTTGCCGAAGTTGTCGCGCGAGGGCTGGGGGAAATAGGTCGTGTCGAGGTCGAACGTCATCCAGTCCACGATCCTGCGCTTTCCCTCGGGGCCCCGTTTGGTTTGAAGCCTTTGGTGCAGCCCGAGCCTGAGCGAGTTGAGCGAGGCTTGAACGTCGGTCGTGCCCGTGATCGGCGAGATGCCCCGACGCAACGTCAAGAACCTCGGGTCGTACTGATCGGGAAGCAAACCGCCGGCGTAATTCGTCAAGGCGAAGTAGCGTCGGACGAACTCGTACGTGTTGTCGTCGAGGTCGTCCTGCACGCCGATCGAGTTCAGGTCCTCGTTGGACCAGGCGTTGCGATAATCGGCGAAGAAATTCACCTTGTGGTTCAGCCCGTGGACGTTGAGCAACTCGCTTTGAGCCTCGGGAAACGCCCGCCAGGCCATGGCGGACGCCCGGACGCCGGCGGCCCCCCAGAGTCGGCCGATCGAGTTCCCATCGATCTGGTTGGACCAACCCACCGCCTGTCCCTGGACGTACGGAGTGACCCGCAGCACGTCACCGAGGTTCAACGGCATGTCCAGTTCGTGGGCGGTGTAGGCCCGAAACGCTTCAAGGACTCCCGTGGTGTTCGAGACGGGATCGTAGGGAGTGAAGGCGAAAATATAGGGATTGTTCACCATCACGTCGGTGTGGGTGTTCGCATAGTTGAGCCCGGAGTGCCCGAAGTACGTGAACCAGTTGTTCAGGAATGAATCGCCCAGTCGGTAATAGTCCAGCCTTGGAAGCCACTGCGTATCGGTGTACCAGTCCTGGAGGTTGGCCTCGGCCCAGAGGGTCCAGGCCCAGTTCCGCTTCTGGCGGATCAGGTAGACCAGCGTCTCCTGGTCCATTCCGACGTCGAACAGCCGCTTGTAGTACTCTTCCAGGAAGTACCGGTCGCTGACGTACGCGGCCTCGAACTGTCCGCGAAAGTCCTCGTAGAGATGTTCCTCGTCGTCGGGGATGAACCGCTGCATGTGTCGGAGAACGAAGCGTCCGCGATAATCCTGGAACGGGGGAACCGAGCCGAGCCTGCCGCCGCCGCCGCGCTGGTAACCCACGTTTCCGGCGTTGCGGTTGTTGGTGATGACCGCGGGTCCGCTGCCCAGAATGTCGGTTCCCGCGTCCTTCAGGCCCCAGACGTCGAAGTAGCCAAAGTAGTCCGACGTGAACGACGGGGCCTTGCCGCGTACCTTGCCGTACGGGTCGCCCAGGTCGTTGAGCAGGTCGCGCCCGAACCAGCCGATCTCACTGCCCAGCGCGGGGAAGTTCTTGGTCCGGTAGCTCAGATAATCGACGTCGAGGTTCCAGGTGTCGATGAACAAGGGCTTGCGCAGGCCGAAGGTCCGGAACCCGTTCCAGTCGGAAAGGAGCTGTTGTCCGAACACGTTGTTGGTCCGGAACGTGAGCTGGCGCAGAGGGGGTTCGAGGTCGTCGGCCTCCGCCACGAATCGGGGCCAGTAGAATACGGGCAACGGGCCGAGCCAGAAGATGTTTTGCCGCGAGTCGAGTTTCCAGGTGAGATCGGTCGGGGCGTTGGGATCTCTCGGATCGCCGAGTTGCCGGCCCGAGTTCGGGTCCACCTCGTTGGTGGGAATCCGGTAGAGGTCGACGCTGCCGGCGGTGAATCGATAACCCGGTTTGGGGAATCGGCTGCCGGTCCCCATGATCTGGTCGGCCCGAATCTCGGCGAGGCCGAACCTGCCGGTTCCATTGGGCCCTGGCTCGAAAGGTCGGAACTGTTCGATCCGAGGCGAGGTGATCCTCGCCGGGGAAACCAGCCCCGGGGCGAACATGTCGATCTCGGCGTTGAGCCCCACGAACCGCTCGGACTGGACCTCGTAGTAGGCGCGTTCAGCCCGGAACGTTTTGCGGTCGCCGTCTCCGGCCACCTTCCGCTCGTCCTGTCGAACGACGACGTCCCCTTCGAGATAGATCTCCAGCGGCTGACGGGCGTCGTCGATCTGTTCGCCGTTGGGGCCGGTGGTGGAACCCTTGCCGTCGGGGCCGAGGCGTCTCCAGATCACGGCGCTGTCGGCGGAGAGGTCCACGATCCCGAACTGAGGGGATTCGGTGACGATGTTCACCCCTCCCTGGACAATGATCGTCTCCACGCCGTCGGCCAGGGGAAGGCGCTGCACCTCGAACGGGCCTCCGCTCCTCGGGTAGATCCGAGTGACACGCTGGGTTCCTGGCATGACGGGGAGGACCGGCCCCCGAGGGGTCGCCTCGGCGGGACGATCGCCACGGAGCGGAGGGGCCGGCATCCCATCGGGGCCTGGCAAGGGCTGGAGATCGGGAAGGGGAAGGTCCGGGGGCACGGAGGGATCGGCCTCCCCCCGCGGAGTTTCGACCAGTGGGGGGAGCGCGGGATCGGCCAGCGGGAACGCGCCGGCGTCGTCGTCGCCAGGGAACTGCGTGGGACGCAGGGCGCGGTCGACTTCCTGAGCGGGGGGCTCTGGCTCGGGCTCGGGAACGCCGCCTGGAGACTGGCCGCGAACCAGCGTCGGCGGTTCTGGAACCTGGTGAACCGTCCTCGGGTCGCTCGGCTCGAAACCGGAACGCGTGAGGATGCTCAATCGAATTGGTCGCGTCGCGAGGCGTTCGATGCCCCGCGGCCCGTGCGACCGCGATCGGACGACCTGGTCGGTGACGAACACGGTGTGAACGGATCTCCGAGCGGGCGGCGAGCGTCGCGCGCTCCGCTCCGCGGCCAGTTCGCCATAGACCTCGACGGTGTGGCGTGTTCCGCCTGGATTCCTGGTCGACGTGATCCGTACGAGCGCCTCCTCGACCCGGACGCCCTCAACACCTTGAAAGACCGAGGCGCGGCCTTCCAGGTGGACCCACTCCACAGTCCCCTCGTTCCAGGTCTGGACGCGACGTCCGCCCAGGTCGATCGGGTCCGCGGCGCTGGGGAGGGTCGTATGAGTGTCGGGACGCTCTTCCCCGCTGGCCATCGCAGGCGCGACGGCGAGGGCGGCAAGGATGAGCCCCGACCACGCGCGACTTCGCACACGGCGGCTGGTCTGGTCGTGCCCCCGCACGGCTCCTCCCTGGGTTCGTTTCGTCGGCCCGGGTTCGGGCGACCGGGCCGACCTTCCCTGGTCGAGTCCCAAGTCACCCGCTCGCGACTTCCACTTCCAACGCGGCGACGACTCAGCGTGATCTGATCGGGTCCGCTCCGACTTGACCGAATGACCGTACCGCGTCGTCTCCCGCCCCGACGTCGCAGCTCCAAGGAGTTTCAACGCGAGGAGTACGGGAATTCGACGTGGGTGTCGACCGGGGTGCCTGGATGACCGGATCGTCGCGGATCGTTCGAAGTGGATTCCGCGTGACGGGACAATCGCCCGGGAGATTACCGGCGGGAGCCGGACCCGTCAACCCGAGTCGACTCGGATCGAGCGAGTGGACGATCGTCAGGCGGGAATCAGGCCAGGTCGCCCGTCAGGGAACGACGGTCCTTCCATCTTCGGCGCAGCGACGGGCTGAGGCCGTAGCTCAGACTCAACAGCTTCAATGGGTGGAGAACCCGCTTGGCCGAGCTTTGCTCCATCTGAAGTCGGCACGCCGAGCATTCCGAGGCGCCAAGCTCGATGTCGTCGTCGCGGAGTCGGCTCAGAAGGCTTCGACCGGCGCGAAGCGAGGTCCGGAAATGGTCGCGCTGAAGACCGAACGTCCCGGCCATCCCGGAGCAGCCGCGGTCGATGAACTCGACGTCGAGGTCGGGAATGGTCCGGATCAGGTCAAGCCCGGGCGTTCCCACGTCGATCGCGCGGAGGTGGCAGGGTTGGTGATAACCGACCCGGGCTCGAAGTGGTTGGGGCTCGGGAAAGGCCCCGCGCTCGGCGAG
>JBFWRA010000467.1:0-4777 GCA_050249155.1 Isosphaeraceae bacterium
GCCTCGTACTCGTTGCCGCTATAGTACGAGAAGAACGCCTCCATCCCGTAGCCGTAGGTCACGATCAACCCGGTGGCCAACATGACCTTCGCCATGTTGTCCAGGTGCTTCATGGTGATCATGTCTTCAAGCGCGAACGCCTTGCGAAGCGGGATCGACAGGGTCATCACCATGGCGAACCCGGAGAAGATCGCGCCCGCCACGAAGTAGGGGGGGAAGATCGTCGTGTGCCAGCCTGGAACGACGCCGCCGGCGAAGTCGAAGCTCACCACCGTGTGGACCGACACGACCAGCGGCGTGGCCAGGCCCGCCAGCAGCAAGTAGGCCGTCCGGTAGCGGTGCCAGTGGATCGCGGAGCCTCGCCAGCCCATCGCGAGGATCGCGTAAACGATCCGCGCCCACTTGTTCGCCGCCCGGTCGCGGAGCGTCGCCAGGTCGGGGATCAGGCCGACGTACCAGAACAACAGGGAGACCGTGCCGTAGGTTGAGACCGCGAAGACGTCCCAGACCAGGGGACTGCGCCATTGGGGCCAAAGCGCCATCGTGTTCGGGTAGGGCAGCAGCCAGTAGAACAGCCAGGGGCGGCCCATGTGCAGCAAGGGAAAGAGCCCCGCGCAGGCCACGGCGAACAGCGTCATCGCCTCGGCGAACCGGTTGATGCTGGTCCGCCAGTGTTGCTTCAGGAGCAGCAGGATCGCGGAGATCAAGGTGCCGGCGTGGCCGATCCCGATCCACCAGACGAAATTCGTGATGTCCCAGGCCCACATCACCGGCGCGTCCAGCCCCCAGATCCCCACGCCGAAGACCAACAGGTTCACGATCGTCATCGTCAGCAGCATCACCAGCGCGAACGCGAAGGCCAGGCCCGCCCCCCAACGCCAGTTGTAGGGTCGGGTCAGCACCAGCGCGCTGATCTTGTCGGTGACCGAGCCGAACGTGTACCCGGGGGCCAGCACGCTCTGATCGGCGACTTGGCGGCCACCGTCGCCGTCGCGGTGACCACCGTGGCCAGGGGCCGATTGATGAGGCGATTCAGACGCCATGTCGCGGCTCCGTCTTGCCAGTCTCGAGCGCGGGGTTCGGGTTGCGGATCTTGAGCAGGTAGGTCGTTCGGGGGCGGGTGTTCAACTCGGCGAGCATGCCGTAGTTCCGATGATCTCCCCGAAGCTTCGACACCGCCGATTCCGGGTCGGAGACGTCGCCAAACGTGATCGCCTGGGTCGGGCAGGACGATTGGCAAGCGGTCACCACCTCCCCGTCCCGAATCCGGCGGTCTTCCAGTTCCGACTTATATCTCACTTCGTTGATTCTCTGGACGCAATACGTGCACTTCTCCATCACGCCGCGGACGCGAACCGACACGTCGGGATTGTTCAACAAACCGAGGCTGGGGGTTCGGAGGTCGGCGTATTGCAGGAAGTTGAAGTGCCGGACCTTGTACGGGCAGTTGTTCGAGCAGTACCGCGTGCCGACGCAGCGGTTGTAGACCATCAGGTTCAGCCCCTCGGTATCGTGGAGGGTGGCGGCCACGGGGCAGACGACCTCGCAGGGGGCTTTCTCGCAGTGCATGCAAAGTCGGGGCTGGTGGTAAACGTCGGGGTCTTCGGGCTCTCCGGCGTAGTAACGGTCGATTTCGAGCCAGTGCATCTCACGGCTCTTGCGGACCTGTTCGCGGCCGACGACCGGGATGTTGTTCTCGGCCACGCAGGCCAGCACGCAGGCTGAGCAGCCGATGCAGGCGTTGAGGTTGACGACCATCCCCCACTGATAGTCGCCGGCCCCGTCCTTGTGGTCGGGTGCCTGGACGGTGATCAACGATTGCTCAGGTTCGGGCGCGTGCGCGTGTCCCAGGTGCTCGGCGAAGTGCGGATCGTCCTTGTGCGCGACAAGGTCTTCGAGGGAGACCTGTCGATAGAGGTCGCGTCCTTCCAGCGAGTGGTGCGACTGCGTGGTGGCCAGGCGGAACGACCGGTCCAGCTTGCGGATCTGGAGGCCCACGGCGACGGAGGGGGCCTCCGCGGTCCGCAGCGCGTAGGCGTTGAAGCCCGCGCCCTGGCCGACCCGCCCGACCTTCTGGCGGCCGTAGCCCAGATGCAGCGTGATCGAGTCGTCGGCGTGCCCGGGCTGGATGAGGACGGGGGCTTCGACGTGTCGGCCGTTCAGGGTCAATTCGACGACGTCGGCACCTTGCGTGGTCTCGACGACCGCCAGGCCCAGGCGTTCGGCGGTGGTGGGACTGACCGTCGCCGCGTTGTCCCAGGTCAGCTTGCTGATCGGCTTGGGAAGTTCCTGGAGCCAGCCGACGTTGGCGAACCGACCGTCCCAGACCGTCGGATCGGGCCGGAAGAGGGCTTCGATCTCGCCAGGGCCGGGAGGCGGGGCGGGGGGGGTGCCAAGGTCGGTCTTGACCGTGACCTCCAGAGGCTGGGACTGGGTTCCAGCGACCACCCCGTCATGGACCGAGGTTCGCCAGAACGTCTCGAAATCCCGCCCGTCGGGGGTCCGTTTTCGCCAGGTCTCACGGACGATCTCATAACCGGAGCGCCGGGGATCTTTCAAAAGGGCCGCGAGCAGTTCGAGGGCGGATCGGCCACCGAACAGGGGGGCGATCAACGGCTGTTGAATCGTGGCGGTCCCATCGGTTCCCCGGACGTCGCCCCAGGTTTCCAGCTCGTGGGCCTCGGGAACGTGCCAGTCGCAGAGGGCCGACGTCTCGTCCTCGTAATGGCCGAGCCTGACCTTGAACTTGACTTTCGCCAGCCCCTCGACGAACCCGGAATCGACCGGCGCGGTGTACGCGGGGTTGCCGCCCAGGATCATCAGGACCGCGACGTCGCCCCCGGCCATGTCGCGGCAGAGCGCGGACAGCGACTCGGGCTGGTCGACCGGCTCAGCCTCGACCGGTTCGATCGTCTTGACCGACTTGCCGAGATTCCCCAGCGCCGCGTTGATCGCCAGGACCAGGGCGTGAACATAAGGGGGTTGACCTTCGCCGGTGACGACCAGGCTGGCCCCCTTGTGCGCGTCGAGGTCCTTGACCAGGGCGTCGAGGAAGAGACTGGCCGCGGAGACGGACTCGACGGCGGGAGGCTCGGGCACTCCGTCCAGTCCGAGCTTGCGGGCCAGGGTCATGGCGAAGGCGGGGACTTCCCTGGCGCGCAGTCGGAGCCGGTGGTCGGCGTTCGAGCCGGTGACCGAGAGGGTCGGCTCGACGGCGTAGAGGCGATTCATTCCGCCCGCGGCGTTCGGGTCGCGACGAAGTCCGAATCCTCGGGCGAACGCGAGGTGACCGGGGCCTTCGGCCAGGGGGTCGGCATCCAGGCAGAGGATCACGTCGGCCTTGGCCGTGTCGTAAACCAACCCGACGTCGCGGCCGAACGCCAGTCGGGCCCCCGACGTCGCCGAGTGCCTGCCCGCGGGCTCATATTGATGCCATTTCGCCTCGGGATACTCGGCGCGAAGCGCGCCGATCATCCTGGCGAGGCTCGGCGAGGTGACCGTTTCCGTGAGAATTCGAACGCCCGCTCCCTTGGCGTCACGGCGGGACTCCAGCGCTTCGACGGCGGCCAGAATGAAACCGTCGAACGTGCTGATCTCCTGGTTGTGAAGCACGACCTGTGAGCGGTCTGGATCGTAAAGCGCCAGCAGGGTGCCCAGTGATAGCGACCCGAGGGACCCGAGACTATCGGGGTGTTCGGGGTTTCCCTCCAGCATCGTCGGCCTGCCCATATGGCTCTCGGCCAGAACGCCGGTGCCGAACCCGCCGAGCGAGACGGCGGTGGCGTACGTCAGGGGCTGGCCTGGCACGAGGTTCTCGGGCTGCCGAACGTAGGGCAGGATCTTCTCCGGGGGCAGCCGCAAGTCGGGATCGCAGCCGGGAGCGGCGACGCCCGCCAGCGCGAGTGACGCGCCCATCAGCTTGAGGAACGTCCGACGGCTCGCCTCGTCGGTCCACTCCGACGCCTGCTCGGGGAACTCCCGATGCAAATAGGCGCGGAAGGGCTCGGTGTCGGCCAGTTCCTCAAGGCTCCGCCAGGAGCCAGGCCCGGCCGGACCGGCGTTTGAATCGCCGCGGACGCCCAGATCGCGCGGGCCGTTCTTTCTCGAATGAATGTTCATCGATGACACGTGGAACAGTCCGAAAGCCGGTGAACGGGGACGTGATTCTTGCGAACGAGCTCTTTCCCCAGGGCGAGCTGGTCCGATTCACCGCCGGCGGTCCACGTCATGTTGAAGACCTCCTCGACGGGACGAAGGTGCTTCTCGGGTGCCCGATGGCAGGCCAGGCACCATTCCATGGTCAGCGGCTCGGCCTTCCAGATCAGGGGCATCTGGTCGACCCTACCGTGACAGCTCGCGCAGCCGACCCCTTTCTTGACGTGGACGGCGTGGTTGAAGTACGCGTAGTCGGGCAGGTCGTGAACCTTGTTCCAGGCGATCGGCTCATTCTTGGCCAGGCTCTCGCGGACTGGGGCGAGCATCGGAGCGTCGCGCCAGATTTGCGAGTGGCAGGTCATGCACGTCTCGGTCGGCGGGATTCCGGCGAAGCTGGAGGTCTCGACCGACGTGTGACAGTAGCGGCAGTCGATGCCCAGGGCGTTGACGTGGTGCTCGTGGCTGAACTGAACGGGCTGGTCGATCGGGACGCCTTGCCCGGTCACGTAGGGTGAGCGGTACACCGCGTACGCGACCCCGAGAAGTCCCAGCGCGAAGAACGCCGCCCCGAAGATGGTGACTCGGGCGAACGTATTCATGCTCGGATGAAAGACTTGCGTCA
>JBFWRA010000468.1:0-4774 GCA_050249155.1 Isosphaeraceae bacterium
CCACTGGGACGACGCCGAGAAGGCCGCCAAGCCCCGGTTCGACGCCGAGGTCGTGGCCACCGCCGCCGCGCTGGCCCTGAACGACGCGAGCTCCACGGGAAAGCTTCAACCCGTCACCCGCAAGGCGCTGGACCGGATCTGGACCTTGCAGAAGCCCGACGGCTCCTGGGAGTGGCTGAAGTGCGACTGGCCTCCGCTGGAGCACGACGACTACTACGGGGCCGCCTTCGCCGCGGTGGGGGTGGGCTCGGCCCCCGACGGCTACGCGAACTCGGATTCGGCGCGCGAGGGGCTGGCGCGGTTGAAGTCGTACCTTCAGGCGAACCCCGCGCCCGATCTTCATCACAAGACGATCCTCTTGTGGGCGTCGACGAAGCTCGACGGGCTTCTGTCCGCGACCGACCGCGAGAACACGACGAAAGCCCTGCGCGACCTCCAGCGGCCCGACGGCGGCTGGTCGCTTCCCTCACTGGGCCCGTGGTCGCGCCACGACGGCACCGCGAACCCCGACGACGCCCCGAGCGACGGATACGCCACCGGGCTGGTGGTCTACGTGCTCCGTCAGACCGGCGTCCCGGCGCGAGACCCCGCACTGAAACGCGCGGTGGACTGGCTCAAGTCCCATCAGCGGACCTCGGGGCGCTGGTTCACCCGGTCATTGAGCACTGATAAATATCACTATATCTCGAACGCGGGCAGCGGCTTCGCCCTGATGGCGTTGACCGCCTGCGGGGAATCCGTTCCCTGATCGGTCCTCAAGCGAGTTGAGCGGAGTCGTCACGAGGGCTGCGGGCGAACGCGGCGGACGGGGAACCCGGCTCCGCTCACTTGGGATTCACGTAACGGTAAATTGTGATTTTAGGGGCCGCCTTGGCGTAGTCGCTTCCCGGGTAGGGCTTAGCCCCGGTCTGTTTGAAGTCGGAGATCCATTGGGATCCGTCGTACATGGCGAGGTGGCCGTGGGGGTGGTCCTTCTTGATCCCCTTGGCGGCCTCTTTCGAGAAGCCGTCGATCAACGCGACGTCCCCTTTTTGATAGGATGAGAGGTCGCCCGCCAGCGCGACGAAACCGGCTCCGGTGAGGCGTGGTCCGTAATCCTTGGCGGACCCCGATCCGGCCCGTGAGATGGCCAGCCCCCCCGCCTCGATCGCCTCCCGCACATACCTGGCGCATTTCCCCACGCCGTAGGGAGGCTCCGCGTGATCTTGAAGATGCTTGACCGCCCTGTCCACGTCCCATCCCATGAGTTCGCTCCAGAGTCGCGCCGTGGCACGCCCATCGCCGCGAGTTTAATACACATCATACGTTGATTTCGTCGTCGCCAGCGAAGGTCCACACATCGTTGGAACCGCGTTCACACGATCTTTCGTGTTCACGAGTGAGACGTTCGCCCCGACCGCGATCAAGGCTCGGGATGCGTCGAGAGGACGCGGACGCCCTGGTGGGGACCGGCCAGCGCGAGCGTTTTGCCATCGCGGGTGAACTCCAGGTCGATGATGCACTCGAAACCAGGGAAGGTGCAGAGCTTCGCCCCGGTCTCGGCGTCCCAGAGGCAGAGTAATTCCTCGCTGCCCGTCGCGATTCGTCGATCGTCGGGGCTGAACGCCACGGTGTTCAGGTCGATGACTCCGACCCTGGTGGTATGAACTCTCGTCCCCCGCGAAGCGTCCCAGACGATCATCTCGCCATCGATGCTCGTGGTGGCGATCCTTCTTCCGTCGTGGCTGTAGGCGAGGCGAGTCAGCGGCTGCGAATGTCCCTGAAGCGTCAGGGTCGCTCGGCTTTCGGTGAGGCTCCAGACCTTGGCGGTCAGGTCCTTGCTGGAGGAGGCCAGCGACGAGCCGTCGGGGCTGAACGCCAGCGAGGAAACGAGGCTCGTGTGCCCCGGCAGTTTCAGGCTCTCTTCCGAATCCAGATCGGAAATCCAGATCGTGCCGTCGATCGCCCCCGACGCGATCCACCCGTTCCCTGGTCGAAAGGCCAGCGAATAAACCGGTGTCGCGTGACGTTCGAGGCGCCTCAGGAGCCGGCCCGTCGCGAAATCCCAGAGTCCAATGCTTCCGTCGGTGTGACCGCTGGCCAGGATTCGGCCGTCGGGGCTGATCGCCAGACGGAGGAGACCTGAGTCCAGACCCTCAAGCACCCGAACGGATTCACCGGTGTCGATTCTCCAGATGGTGTTCTGGGGAGAGTCGTCCTCGTGATCGGCCGTGGCCAGTCGCGCGCCGTCAGGGTGCAAAGCGAACGTCTTTCCTGGGAAGGTGTGGGCTTGCTGGAGGTCGTCAAGTCGCCAGACGCGGACGTTCCAGTCGCTGCCCGCCGAGGCGACGGCCGATCCGTCGGGGCTGATCGCGACCTGGAGGACGTGTCCCTGGTGACCCAGGGGTACGATCCGTTCTCGTCCGTCGACCAGGTCCCAGATCCGCAAGGTTCGGTCCATGCTGGCGGAGGCGAGGAACCGACCGTCGGGCCCGAAGGCCACTCCCGTGACCTCCCGGGAGTGGCGTTCCAACGAGGAGGACGGCGTCCAGGACGCGACCGACCGGAGCCGGACCGCTCGATCGTCGCCGGCGGTGGCGAGGATTCGACCATCGGGACTGAAGGCGAGGGCGTTGACGTTCTTTCCCTGGCCGGGGTCGGTCTGGAGGCGTTTTCCCGTCTCCGTCGACCAGAGGATCACGTTGTCGTCCGCACCGCACGATGCCAGGAGCGTGCCGTCGGGGCTGTAAGCGACCCCCAGGACGGCCCCTCGGTGTCCGCTCATCACGTGTCGAGTCTTCCCACTCGAAGCATCGCGAAGTCGCACCACCCCGTCGACTCCACCGGTCGCGAGGGACTGGCCGTCCGGGCTGAATGCGAGGTCGACGACGTCGCCGCCGTCGCGACCCCATTCGGCGAGCGAAACGCCTGAGGCCGCGTTCCAGAATCGGATCGGGGCCTGTCGGGAACGGATCGACGCGGTGACGAGCGTTCGACCGTTGGGACTGTAGGCGAGCCCTCGGCTGGGCCCTCCCAGCTTCTGTCGCCAGCACTCGTGGCCGGTTCCCGCGTCGCGGACGATCAGCAGGCCGTCGCCGCCGACGGAGGCGATCCGCCGACTGTCGGGACTGAACTTGACCCGACGCACCGGACCTTTATGTCCGTCCAGGATCAAGGCGTCCTGGCGAGGGCAGAGCCGACTGGCGAGGTTCCATTCCCAGTCCCGCCCCGAAGGCCGGCAGGCTTCCAGCAGAGCCCGGGCGCGTGTGGGGTTGTTATTGGCGAGCTCACCGTACGCTTGAAGGACCAGGTTGCGATCCAGGGTGATCCGGGTCTGTTCCAGGGCGGCTTCCGCCTTGAGTCGCTGGGACTCGGCCTGACGCTTTCCGATGGTCGCGGCCTCGGTCGCACGATTGAGCCGGCGGTTGACCTCCAGCAAGACGACCAGCATCGAGGCCGAGACGACCAGTCCAACGGCCAGGCCGACGCCCGCGGTGGTGACCAGTCGTCGGCGCCGCCTTCCCCAACGAACGAGCCTGGCGGTCCAGGGTTCGGAGTAGGCCGACACGGGTTCGTCGGCCAGACAACGTTCCAGGTCCTCACGAAAGGCCTTGGCGTCCGGATAGCGCGCGTCCTGGTTCCTGGCCGTCGCCTTGCGACAGATCGCCACGAGCGCGGGGGACACGTCCAGGGGCAAGGCGAGTCGCTCGGGAAGGACTCCCGTGAGGACCTCCTGGAGGATGACGCCCAGAGCGTAGACGTCGCTGCGTCGATCGACCCGGTCGTTGCGTCCGACCGACTGTTCGGGGGCCATGTAGGGAGGGGTGCCCATCACGGTTCCCGGATCGGTCAATCCCGGTTCGGGGTGGTCGTCCAACGAATCGACCTGTGTCCGGACGTCGAGGGAAGGCGATCGCGGGCCTCGGGCCAGTCCCCAATCCAGGATGATGGTTTCGCCGTAGTCTCCCAGCAGGATGTTTCTGGGCGTGAGGTCGCGGTGGATGGTTCCCTGGTCGTGAGCGAACTCGACGGCCCGGAGGACGTCCAGGAAGGTGCCCAGAAGCTGGACGCGGCCGATGGAGCGAGCGCCCGGCGTGAGCGCGGGATCGTGAATCCGATGGATCGCCTCGGCGAGGGTTTGCCCGCCGAAGAGTCGCATCGTGTAGAAGGGGGTGCCGTCCTCGGCGAACGCGAACTCGTGGACGGGGACGACGCCGGGGTGTTCCAGTCTGGCCGCGGTGCGCGCCTCGGCGGCGAATCGGGCGACGTACTCCGATCTCGAGGACAGGGACGGGTGAAGTTGTTTCAACGCGACGTCGCGACCAAGGTCGGGATCATGGGCCCGCCAGACTTCACCAAAACCGCCTCGCCCTTGTTTCTCGACCAGGCGGTAACGCCCCACTTTGCGACCTGGTCGCAGAGGAACCGAGGCGGGTGGGGGATCGATCTCGCCGAGGGGACAGAGCAGGGGCGTGGCGACCAGGGGAGTTGAGAGCAGATTGGGGAATCGCTCGCAGTAGTCGAGGACGCCTGGCCGGTCTCCGTGACGTTGACGGACCTGATATTCTTGACGGAGAAGTCGAAGTAGGGTGGGTGGATCCCAGAGGTCGGGGAACCGGGTCAGGTAATCCTCGACGATCGGCCCAAGGGGTGGGGCCCCCGAAAGGCCCTCCGCGTCGAGCGTCGCGTTGCGCTTCCAGGCGAACTCGAGTTCGATTTGGACGAGTTCCTCAAGAGTGGCACCGCGCCGGTCGTCGTCGACAGGGGGCAGAAACTCCTCGATCGGACGGGGTTG
>JBFWRA010000469.1:0-4773 GCA_050249155.1 Isosphaeraceae bacterium
GGTGCCCTGAAGCACAGGATAAAGGGAATCGACCGCCGTTACCAGCGCACGACCCGCGCCGGGTTCTCGCTTGCAAAGCCTAGCCTCTCACCGGCTTGAGGCAGGGTCGGGTTGTCGGGGCTTGGCGCGGTTGTTATACTTCCGAGCGACCAGGTCGAACGTTAACTCCTTGAGCCGACCGACGATGAGTTCAACCGACCCCGAAACGACCGCGACCGCCGACCTTGATCCCGATTCCCCCTGGTATCGCGACGGACTGGCCTTCGAGTGCACCCGTTGTGGAGCCTGCTGCACAGGTGCGCCGGGCTATGTCTGGGTCAACGAGGACGAAATCGCCAGGCTGGCCGCGTTTCGGGGCGAGACCGTCCCTCGGTTCTCCTCGCGCTTCGTCCGGCGCGTGGGAGACGCGTATAGCCTGGTCGAGAAACCCGGCGGCGATTGCGTCTTCTGGGACAGGTCGGGCGGTTGCACGGTTTACCCGGCCCGGCCGGTCCAGTGTCAGACCTGGCCATTCTGGCCTGAGAATCTGGATTCCCCGGAGAGTTGGAATCACGTGCGAAGCGTTTGTCCCGGCTCCGGCCAGGGTCGGCTCTTCACCGTGGAAGAGATTCAGGCCACCGCGTCGCGTGTCCACACCCACTGAACCCGACTCGATCATGGACACGACCCAACCTCCTCAGGAGTCTCGCCACGACGACGACCAGGCCACCGAGGCGAGTCGAGACCAATGGCCAGGCACCTTGCCAGAAGCGACCAGGGACGCGCTTCGAGCCCGGCTCCAGACGATCTACCGGACGCTCGACGCCAGGGTGTCCGCGTTGAACCCGCGTTGCGACCTCAGTGGGCGTTGCTGCCGCTTCCAGGAATTCGAGCACACCCTGTTTCTCTCGGAGGCGGAGGCGCTGATCCTGCTGGTCGACGCTCCGCCGCCGGTGCGTCCACTCGACGACGGCCAGACCTGCCCCTGGCAAAACGACCGAGGCCACTGCGTCGCCCGTGACGCCCGGCCTCTGGGTTGTCGCGTGTTCTTCTGCGACCCCGCCCATCAGCCCCACGCGGCCGACCTGACTGAGGAGTTTCTCCGCGAACTGCGACAGTTGACCGACGATTTGGGAATCCCCTGGAACTACGCTCCGCTACACCGGCACCTTCACCAGGCGATGGCGGACGGACGCTTTCCCCGAGCCTCGGACCCCGGGCCAGGCCAATTCCGGGCGACGAAACGCCTCAATTGACTTGACACTAATCCTAGCCAGCAATACAGTTGAGCCAACCGCGACTTCGAACGGGCTGACCGAGCCCCCTGGGAGACCGCCAACGTGACCAAGAAGGAAATCGTCAAAAAGATCTCCGAGGACATTGGTCTGACACAGCTCAAGACCAAGGACATCGTCCAGCGGACCCTCGACGCGATTATTGGCACACTGGTCTCCGAAGGCCGGATCGAACTGCGGAACTTCGGCGTCTTCGAGGTCAAGCGACGCGCTCCAAGGAAGGCGCGCAACCCCCGAACCGGGGACAAGGTGTACGTTCCGTCGAAGAACGTGGTCACCTTCAAACCGGGCAAGGAAATGGAAGAACTCGTCCGAAAGATGAATCCGGAAAATCTTCCCCTGTTGGAAGACGCCTCGGATGCCGATGAAAATGCCAACGGACCTGTGGTGTCGGCCGATTGACCAAGGCGGGGCTCGCTCGCCGCGGTGGAATCGGGGGATCGCGGCAACGGGTCCGAGATTCGCGAAAGGAGTCTGGCTCGCGCCGAGGGTTTCGCCCTGGCGGCGAGCCGCCCCGGATCGGACCGCGTGACGGACCGCGCGGAGGCCGTTCCGCGTGGTCATCGAAGGCGGGAGGATCCCCGGCATGAAGAAATCACTGGCGGCCTTGGCCCTGGTGGTTGTGACCCTCGCCCTCAGCGAAGGTTGCGCCCCGGTCCCGTTGCCGCACTACGCGGCCTATCAACCCAGGCGGGTCGAAGAGTTGCTCGTCGACTCGGAGAATCTGCGGTTGGCCGGCGAAGACTGGGAGCGGTTCTGGTTCCTTGACCAGCCGTCTCACCTGACTCCGTTCCGGACCCACGGCGGCCTCGGGCCCTGACCCGACCGGTCACGCGTGACCTAGTCCACTCGCCGTCGGGCCGAATCGACAGGGCCCCTCGCGAATCGCGAACGCCGGCGCGGGATTTCGATCCCGTCCGGCGTTTCTCGCGCGCTGACGCCCGCACGTTCCGGTCGACCACGACCGCTCCACTCAGGGTCCAAGGTGCCGACTCAGGAAGGCGTCGACCACCTCCACGTAGCGACGCGGATTGGACCGATATCCCTCGACGTGATCCACACCCGGCAACCAGACGGTCTGGCAGCTCGGACCCACCGCCTGGGCGATCCGCCTCGCCTGCTGGAGCGGCACGGTGGAATCCACCTCGCCGTGAATCAGCAGCAAGGGGCGGCGGCCCCACGACCTGGCCGAACGGATCGGCACGAGGTCGTCCGTCCGCACGCCAAAGGCCAGGTGCGCGGCGGTCAGGATGCCGGGGTTGAACCAGTACGGCAGGCCGCTGTGTCGTGACAATTGCTGATTCAGCAACTCGGGCAGGTCGCCGAACGGGCTGTCCAGGACCGCGACCCGGATCTCGGGGTTTCGAGCCGCCTCCATCAAGAGGGTCGACCCACCCATCGAGAATCCGATCCAACCGATGCGATCCGGGGTGAATCCCTCCGCGCGCGCCCAGGTCAGAACGGCCCGAAGATCGTGCCGCTCCCAACGCCCCATCGAGACTCGGGTCGGGCCGCTCTGCCCGTGCCCGCGAAGGTCGAACAGCAGCACGTCGTAACCACGCCGATGAAGGTCGCGTCCCAGGCCCGCCATCTCGTGCCAGGAACTCCAGAGTCCGTGAACCAGAACGACCAGGCGCCGGCCCGACTTCGACGGGTAATACCATCCTCGAAGTTTGACCCCGTCCACGGTCCTCACCGACCACGCCCTGACCCGTGGACTGACGACCCTGGGGTCCATGACCTGGGGATGGTTGTGCGGCCGGGTGAGCACCTCGGCGCTGAACAGAGAGACTCCCGAGTACGCCGCGCCGAGAAATGACGGAGTCAGCCAGGTGGCCCGACGGAGCCAACGCCGGCGTGAGAGTGGAGACGAAAGCGGGGGAGTCGCGGTCAGATCCTCCATCAGTGAGCCTCCCGCGGAGCAACCTGTTCTCGATTCGTCCGACGTTCTCCCAGCGCGAAAACCAATCCCAACGGCCTGACCTGATCCTTCCCTACCAACGATTGAGGCTATGCGAAACCCGCGATTCGGGCAAGAAGAACTGGCCGACGCGCGACTGTTCCCGTGAGGGCCGCGGTCGTTGTGGGTCGACCGCGTCGCGGGTAAGCTACAAACCAGGATCAGACGAGACGCCAAACTCCCACGGCGACTCCCCTCGGTTCAACCGTCAGCAAGGGGACGGACTCCATGATCGGCGTCGGCATCGTCGGAATCGGCTTCATGGGCATGACCCATTACCTGGCCGCTCAGCGGTCAAACGCGCTTCGCGTCGTCGCGCTTTGCAGCCGAGACCCAGGGAAGCTGGCGGGCGACTGGACCGGAATCCAGGGCAACTTCGGACCGCGAGGCACCCAGATGGACCTCTCCGGCCTGAACCTCCACCGTGAATTCGACGCCCTTCTCGCCGACCCTTCCGTCCAGCTGGTGGACCTTTGCGTACCCAACGACGAACATGCCCCGTTGGCGATCCGGGCCCTCCAGGCCGGTAAGCACGTCCTGGTCGAGAAACCCGTGGCGCTCACCCTCGCCGACGCCGATTCGATGCTCTCGGCCGCGCGAGCCAGTGGCCGGCTCCTGATGGTCGCGCACGTCCTGCCGTTCTTCCCCGAGTTCGCCTACGCCGCCGATGCGGTGCGATCGGGTCGATTCGGCAAGCTCCGCGCCGCCCACCTGACCCGCGTGATCGCCAAACCCGATTGGTCCGCGGGCATCGCCGACGTCGCCCGTAGCGGCGGTCCCGCGATCGATCTCCATATCCACGACACGCACTTCATCGGCCTGGCCTGCGGAGTTCCCCGGGCGGTTCGATCACGGGGAGTCAGGGAGGGCGAGGCGGTTCTCCATCTCAATACCCAGTATGAGTACGACGACCCAAATCTCACCGTCTCCGCGATTTCGGGCGCGCTGAGCCAGTCGGGTCGACCCTTCACGCATGGATTCGAGTTCCACCTTGAACGGGCCACGCTCTCTTACAGATCGGCCAATCTGGGGGGCCGGACCGAGGTCTCTCCCCTGGCGTTGATTCTTCCTGACGGCCAGGTCGAGCGTCCACGCGGAGGTGTTTCGGATCCGATCGACGCCTTCGCCGCCGAGCTCACGCTCGCCGCCGAGGGGGTCGCCTCGGGAGTCGCGCCTCCCGCCCTCTGGGCGGAACTGGCCAGGCAGGCCCTGGCGCTGTGTCACGCGGAAGTTCAAAGCGTGAAAACCGGCACGACCGTCGCGATCGAATCCGATCAAATGGACGCCCTCCCGCGAGGTTGAGGCGAAACTCTCAAGCGGGCTTCCCCCGTGTTCCGATTCGAGAGAATGAAGGGTCAGGACGGCCCTTCGACGCCTGGAACACGTCGCAACGCGGGAGGAGAGGCCGATGCCGTTGACCATCTCGGAGGGGATCCATCCATCGGCCGTCATCGACCCCGAGGCTGAGATCTCTCCCGACGCGAAAGTCGGCCCTTACGCGATCATCGAGGGGCGCGTTCAGATCGGCCCCGGCTGCGT
>JBFWRA010000470.1:0-4772 GCA_050249155.1 Isosphaeraceae bacterium
AGCGGGAAGGGTCCGATTCCACGGGGCACCTCGCCCCGGGCGATCATCGGGCCGAGGATGGGAAACGCCTGGTCGAACGCCTCGGGGTTCCGGTCTCGGAGACGGGTCAAACGATTCATGAGTCGACCGACGTGAATCGCCAGCTTGCGGAGTCGGCAGTTCGGGCGTTGAAGCTCCCCGAAGTTGTAGTCGACGCCGACCGCGCCCGAGGTCAGGCTGATCTCCGAGAATCGGTCGTTGGTCGCGATCCCGCCGAGCGAGCCGACGTTGTCGACGTAGTCCCGGAAATACCTGGGCTGAGTTTCCGTCAAGGAATAGCGGCCAGGCCGCAACCCTTCAAACGCGTAAGCGCCCATCGCGTCGGTGAACGTCTCCGCGCGGACCGCCTGTCCCTGGTCGTCGACGCCGTCGAGGGTGATCCTGACCCCCGCGATGCCGAAGTCGGTCGCCTCGTCCATCACGCCGTTATGGTTCAGGTCGTAGTAGACGAACCCTCGCAGCGCCGCGTCGACCGCCTCGACCGCGGGGAAGTCTCGGTTCGTCAACCGTTGACCCGACGTCAGAGGCACGGGGTCGTAGGAACTCGGACCGTTCGGCGCGGTCGCGTAACCGGGTGGCAAGGTCCGGTTGATCCTGTAACCGCCCGGCAACAGATTCTCAAAGGCGTACGTTCCGTCGACGCCGGTCACGACCGTCCGACTGACCGCCCGCCCCATGCCGTCCTGACCGGTTAGCACCACGGTCGAGCCGGCGAGAGTCGGCTCCCCCGGCTGGTACGTGGCGTCACCGTTCTGATCGACGAAGACGGTGCCGGAAACTCCCGCGGGAAGGGCCTCGCCAAAGTCGTTGCCCTGGCCGTTGGTGCCGGCGGTCAGGACGATCCCGGTCACGACGTCGACGCCGGCTTGCCCCCCTTGCGATCCGACGGTCGTCGCCGTGCTCAGGTATCCGGCCGGCTGCGTTTCGGTCAGCGTGTAAAGCCCTGGCGACAACTCGCGGAAACAGTACGATCCGTCTTGCCCGGTGAGGACCGTGAGATCCACGGGCGAACCCAGCGAGTCGGTTCCCGTCAGGCGGATCGAGACCGAGGAAAGCGGGGCCTCTCCCGGATCGAATCGGCCGTTGCCGTTGGCGTCGACGTACACGGTTCCGCAGATCTGGGTGGGCGAGTAAAAGCCCGTGTCGAGGCTGAAGTCGCTCGCCCCCGCCACGCCCGTGGCGAAGACGATGGTCGGGTCGCCGCCGACGTCCGTCGCCTTGGAGTCCGCCAGTCCGTTCGGGTCGGCGTTGGGGATCGTCAGGGAGAGCCCGAAGAGCGGTCCCCCCGCGCTGAAGTCCGCCGGATTGTCCAGTCGAATCGTGTGGTCGGTCAGGGGAACGACTCCGCCCGGAACGTTCGCGGCGCTGAACAGGTAATTACCCGTCGTGTCGGTCGTCGTCGTGGCGACGAGGGAGGCCCCCTGGTACAGGCGCACGGTCACGCCGGCGATGCCGGGCTCACCCGGATCTTGCAGGCCATTGCGGTCGTCGTCCCGGAAGATCCGATCACCCAGTTGAATCTCGGCGAGATTCGCCAGGATTGAGAGGTCGCCCAGGCCGTTGGACTTGCCGAACGTCTCGTCGGGAACGGTGATATCCCCCGAATTGAAAAGCTGGTACGCCTTGAGCTTCGAGCCCGTCGCGCTGGTCAGCCAGATCGGCCCGCCGGTCCGCAGCGAGAGCCCCGGGTCAAAGGCGTTGACGATCGCGTCCGGAGCGCCCGGGATCTGGGCCGAGGCTCCGATGGTGATCTCGGCGTGGAAGGTGGAGTTGTTGTCCTGATAATAGAATTCCGCCCCGCCAGGGCCCGCCCCGGTGTTCTGAGGGCCGATCCCCTGTCCCGCGGGCCCCCTGCCGTTGTTCTCCAGGGTCCAGCCCGAATTCAAGTCTCCAGGCGTGTTGAGGAACGCGCGGAGGGTGTCGCCCGTCGATACGCCGTTGACGCGCTGGGCCGGGTTGTTCGGATTGCTCAGGTTGTACGAGCCGACCTGGTCGCCGAAGCGATCTCGAAACGCCAGGACGAGGTTGCCGTCCACGTCGAACGAGAGCCCCGAAAGCATCGGTTGGGGATTGATGCCAAAGCTGCCGTTGTTGAGGTTGAGGTAGGTCGGCACCCAGGGTTGCCAGGCGCCGCCGACGGGGCTTCCGGAGTTCGCCGGAGTCGACCTGGGGTAGTTCAAGGCCATCTGGAACACCGGGGAGGTGCTGAACTGCAAGGTCGTCGGGTCGACCGTGTAAACATAAGCGAACAGATCGGAGGTTTGCCCCGTGCTCTCCGCGGTGTTGACCACGCCGACGTGGAGCCTGCCCTGGTGATACTGGACCGCGAAGGGACGAAGGTCGCCACCGTTGACGCCGGTCGCTCCCGGGGCGTTCAGCGGGATCGTCTCTCTCCGCACGGTGGTCGAGTCGATCGGGCCGGAGGTTGGAATCGCGTAGAGGCTCCGATCCGCCAGGTTCATGACGTACACGGTCGAGCCGTCGGGAGAGACCTCCAGCCCGCCCAGCGAGGTCTTACCCACGGCGTCCCAGCCGATATTGCCGTTGTCCGTGTCGTAGTCGTTGACGTCGTGGGCGTTCGGGCCCGCGGTGTCCACCCCGAAGATCGCGTTGAGATCGGCGAAAAGCGTTACGCTCCCATTGGTCCGATCGATCGCGTAGATCGCCCCGGTGCCGCTGGGACCATAACCCGCGTGCCGACGCATGTAGGCCGCGGCGTAAATCGTCTGGCCCTCCCGGTCGTAGCCCAGTCCCCAGGTGGTGCCGACCTGACTGGCCGGGACCGCCAACGCGTGCGTGGTGGGAATCGTGTAACTCGTGGCCCCCGTCGGGCTGTTCGACCCCGCCGTGTAAGGGAAGCTCACGATGACCGGCGCGCCCGCGTTCGGTCCGTTGATCTGATCACCGTAGACGAAGCATGTCGTGACGATATCGGGATTGTTTTGCGTGTAGTCGTTGGGCAGCACCAGCCCCAGACTCACGTTCGCGTCGCCGGAATCGGGCAGGAATCGCACGAGCGTCCGACTGTCCGCGCCGACGGGCCCGACGAAGTAACCCAGCGGAAGATTGGTGAACTCCAGTCGATACGGCCCGACCCCCGAAGGCGTGAACGCATACGTCCCATCCGTCGCCGTGCTGGTCGTTCCGCGAACGGTGTTCGAGGCGTCGAACGCGGTCACGACGATCCCGCCAAGGCCTCGGTCGACGGCCAGGGGCGTGGTGCCCACACCGCTGGCGTTTGGCAGGGTCGTACTCACGTCGCGGACGCCGTTGGCGTTGAAGTCCTGGAAGACCCAGCCCGAGATCAGGCCGGCCATGAGCTGTCGACCTTCCAGAAGCTCCACCCACGAAACCCGCCAGCGGAGACTCGACCGCAACCGAGCGGACTCGAGCGCCCAGGTCCGCTTCACCAAACCCGCCAGGGCGAGCCAATCCGCCCTCGAAGGAATCCGCGCCTCCTTCCAGGACCAACCCGTCGTCATCTCCCACCACAGCGCCCGCGAGTGCAAGCCTTCGAGCCATCGCACGCGCGCACGCTCGCTTCGCCTGGCGAGCCTCTGGGCCATCGCCGCGGCCCTCGACCGGATGGGTTCGGAAGTCATCGGAGTGTCGTTCCTTGAGTCGCGAATCGCGAAGCTGAGCGAGAGCCCGCCAGGAAGCGGAGGATCGCCGACAGGGTCGATCGCGCGACGTCGCGCGAGGATTGTTCGATGGCGATCCCAACCCCCATTAGCCTAGAAAACAACGGGAGGATCGGGGCTCCGCAGGGGCGAGAACGAACCAAACAAATCTCTTCGGAACCATTAAACCAAAGAATTCCACGAGTCCGGAACTCTCGATCCGGGACACCCGCCCGAACGTCGCCTGGCGTCAGGTGGGTTCAGGCTGACACCCGAGGATGCGATCATCCACGGAGGAGATTCGAGAAATCGGCGGAACGACCTTCCGTGTCGAGGCTCGGGGCGTTACATTGGGATTTTTCCGCGAAGAGAGCGGCTCGTGAAGTGATCCGGAGGCGTCAACGACCCTTCCGGGGCGAGTGGTCGCGGAGCGAGAGACACCTGACCCCTGAGACTTGGTCGGGGTCTTGAGGAGTGAACTGGGAATGTTCGCGATTTTCGAAGACGGTAGTCATCAATTCCGCGTCCGCGAGGGAGATCGAATCTCGGTCGATCGCCGCGACGGCGAACCCGGCGGCGAGGTCGTCTTCTCCAAGGTGTTGCTCGTCGCTGGAGAAGGCGAGCCCCAGATCGGCGCGCCGACCGTGGAGGGCGCGCGGGTCGTGGCGAAGATCCTCCAGCAGTATCGAGATCGCAAGATCATCGTCCAGAAGTTCCGTCGCCGCAAGAACATGCGGCGCAAACACGGTCATCGCCAGCCCTACACGATGGTTCAGATCACGGCCGTGACCGCCTGAGCCCGCCCGCCGACCGATCTCCGTCGACCTCGACCGCCCTGTCGCCCGATTCCGGGCCGCCGGGCGGTTTCGTTTGCGCCCCTGGTTCAGGATGCGACGACCGTAGCGAGACTTCGGGCGACCTCTCGGGAAGCTCCATCGAATTTCTCATCACGACTCACTCAGTCCAGTAAAATTAGTGAAGCTTGGAAGTTCGCGGGTTTCACGATTTGAGTTCACAATCCGCTTCCAATTCTGTCGACAAATGTTCAGAATCTGGAAATCCGGTGAGTGAGTCAGACTTTCGCTCCACGAAACTGACGGGACAGCGGAGAGC
>JBFWRA010000471.1:0-4771 GCA_050249155.1 Isosphaeraceae bacterium
TCCTCTCGTTGGGAAGTCGTGGCCAGCAACCCGCCTCGCCCGAGGGAACGGAGCGAAGTCTCCGTCTCTCGCCGCCGTACGACCTCCTCTCCCTGTCCGACGGGTCGGTCCTCAAGGTCGAACCGATCCATCCACGCCCATTGCCTCCCTACGACCCGTCGAAAGACCCCTCGCGAAAGACGGCGCGGAACGCCGAGCCCCCCCCTCGCGAAGGGAACATCGGGCTTCCCGGCGACCCTCCCAGGGCCCAAAAGCCACCCGAGGTGGAACAGGCCCCCGAACTCACGATCCACACCCTCGAAGGGGAGGTCCGCGACTTCACGATCCGACGCGCGAGCGTCCGGTCGGTCGCTTATTATGAAGATCTGTTACTGGCCGAGTCCGAACGCATGATCCTCGCGCGGGACTTCACCCGAGCCTTCGAATGTCTCTTGCGGATCAAGGCGACGTCGCCCGACTGGCGAGGACTCGACGACCAGGTCAACCGCCTCCTTTTCGCGGAAGGCAACGCCGCGTTGATCGACGGGGACGGCGACCGAGGACTTCGCCTGCTTCGCGAGGTCTTCACCAGGAAGCCGGACTATCCCGGTCTCAAGGAGAAGCTCGCGGAGTCTTACGGAGCCAGAGCCGCCAAGGCGTTTGGGGTCGGCCAGTACGCGAGGGGTAGGCAAATCCTCCGGGACGCCGAAACGCTGGCCGCCAACCACCCGACCCTCCGCACCGTCCGCGAGCGATTTCTCAAACTGGCCGGAGAGCACCGTGACCGGGCGTTGACCCTGGAGGGCCCCGCGAGACTCGACGCCCTGGCGGAGGCTCTGCGCGTCTGGCCGGAAATCGAGGGAACCGAGGCCCCGTTCCGCGCGGCCTTCGCGCAATGGCCGACCCTCGACGTCGGCGTGACCGACGTACCGCGAGATCCGGGCCCCTGGGTCCGATCGCCAGCCGACGATCGAGTCACCCGGCTGATCTATCTGCCCACTCTCGAAAGGGATGACGAGGACGCCTATCGGGGCGACGCCCACGGTCAACTCGCCCGAAGCCTGACGGCCACCGACCTGGGTAGTCGCCTGGTCCTTCAACTTCGCGACGACGTCCGATGGTCCGACGGTTCCCGACCCGTCTCCGCCATCGACGTCTCCCGGGCGCTGACCGACGCCGCCGATCCCGCCTCTCCCCGCTACCAGGCGCGGTGGGCGGACCTCCTCGATCGGGTCGAGATCCCTGAGGAGTCGGCGGTGGAGATCCGCCTGACGCGCCCGTTGCTCAAGGTCGGGGCCTGGCTCCTCGGCCCGGTCGGCCCGGCGCACGGAGGAACCGACGGTCGGGTGACCACCGGCCCAGGGGCCCGGGAACTCGTGGGGGACGGTCCGTACCGAGTCGTCCCGACTCCGGCGGACCGCTTCGAGGTGATCGCCAGCGACTCGGCCGTCTCGTCGGTCAAGGTCCGTCGCATTCGAGAGATCCGCTACGATTCGGCGGCCTCGGCCCTGGGGGCGTTCGACCGCGGCGAGATTCCCCTCCTGGCCCACGTCCCGGCCAGGGCGGTGCCCGGGCTGGCTGGGAGAGAGTCCGAGGGGGTCCACCTGGGCCGCCACAATCAGCCGATGATCCACCAGATCGCCCTGGACGGCAGGACTCCCGCTCTGCGAAACCGGAGCCTTCGCCGGGGACTGTCGTACGCCATCGACCGCCGCGCGCTACTGGAAGAGTCGATCCTCGGGCGACCCGCCGACACCTCCAACCTGGTGGCCGACGGGATCTTTCCCCGAGGGAGCCCCGCCGACGCGCCCGACGTCAAACCCCTGGGGTACGACCCGCTTCTGGCCCGGATGCTGGTCGCCGGGGCGAAGAAAGAGCTGGGGCTGGCGAACCTGGAACTCACCTTCGAATACCCCGCGACGCCCGAGGCCCAGGCGGTCGCGCCGAGGCTCGTCGAGGCGCTGACGCTCGCGGGATTGTCGATCAAGGCGGTCGAGCGGCCCGAGTCGGAACTGGAGGCGGAGCTTCGCGGAGGGAGACGGTTCGACCTGGCCTACCGCGCGCTGCCCAGCGACGAACCGGTGATGGACGCCGGGCCGTCACTCTCGCCGGCCTATGACGCCCCGGCCTCGACCGACCCTCTCGCCGCGCTGGCCAGCCCCAGGCTCTTGCAACTGCTCCTGCTGCTCGAACGCGCTCCCGAGTTCCCGACCGCGCGGGGCCTGCTCGTCCAGATCGACCGCGAATCCCGCGACGAACTGGCCACCTTGCCGCTCTGGCAGGTGGAGCGTCACTACGCCTGGCGCGCCCGATTGAAAGGCCCCGCCGATTCGAGCGACCGACTCTATCAAGGGATCGAAACGTGGGAGGTCGAGCCTTGGTTCGCCAAAGATCCGTCCTGATCGCCCGGCTGATTCTCGGCTGCGTGGTCGGGCTCTCGTGCCACGCGAGTCCGACCCGGGCCCAGACCGAGCCGACGCCCGGAGACGCCTCGCCAGCGATCGAGACCTCCCCCTATCGCATCAAGGTCATGCTGGCGGCCGACGCCGACGCCCGGTTCAACGCGACGCGTCGCGAGCGATTGATTCATGACTGGCTCGAAAACGTCGGTCGGTTCGTCGGGCCACCCTGGCGGCTGGAGATCGTGGCGGAGGATCAGGCGCGACCCTGGGTCCTGGGCCGCGGTCTGGACCTCGTCGACTCCAGCGCCCTGGAATCCCTGAGCGCCGAGGTCGAGAAGGTCTGGCTCATCCGAATCGGGGGCGCGGGCTCGGCCGTCATCCTTACCGGAAGGGAGTACGACACGACGGTCCGCCGGCTGGGCACCCTCCTGCGCCGGGAGGTCGCCGTGCCGCTCGACCTCCCCCGGGAATTGCTCCGATTCGCGATGGATCTCTTCGCGCCGCTGGCGGTGATCGGCGAGCGTTTCGGCAAGGAGGCCGTCCTGTCGGTACGCGGCTCGGCGCTCTCCCCGGCGACCGAGGAGGGCCGCGTCGTCCGCGTCGGCACGGTGTTTCAGCCCTTTCGCGTCGCGCCGCGGAACGATGGGCCGGCGATCATTCGCGAGATTCCGTATACCTATTTACGTGTCGAATCGCTGGAGGGAGGATCGACTCGTTGCGCGTTTCTGAGCATGTTCAGCGACCCCTTCACCGGGCGCGTGGTGCAGAGGACCCAGCTCCTCGCGCTGGGAACGAGGCCGGGAAGCCGTCCGACCTCGCTTCGGTTCCTGACCCTTCCGGACCGCGCTCCCGCGGCGGGGTACGCGCTGACCGCTCGAAGCGTGCCCGACGGGCTTCCCCGGGAAGTGGGCCTGACCGACCGCGAAGGACGAATCACCTTGCCACCGGGGCTGGCCGACGGGCTGACGGTCTTCCGGCTCGTGGCCGGCGGCGACGAGCCCATGCGTGAGTTTCCGTTGATGCCCGGCGTTCAGGAGGGGGAACTGGTCGTCCCGCCGTTCGACCCGCGGCCGCTCACCGTCGCGTTGGAGAGTCGGCTGGAAACGCTCCGCGACGAGGTGATCGACCTGGTCGCGGTGCGCGCCCGGCTGGAAGCCCGGCTCAAGGCCCGCTTTGAAGGCGAGGACTGGGCCGGGGCCGAGGAGGCGCTGAGGGAGTTCGCGGCCCTTCCCCCTCGCGAATCGCTCGCTGACGCCCTGACCCGGCTCAAGGACGAGGCCACGCGCAAGCAGGCTGAGACGAAAACCGCGATCCTGACCAAAACCGCCCAGGCACGCGTCGCCGAGCTTCAAGGACTGATCGAGCGCTACCTCGACGACGACGTCTTCCGAGGCTTCGCCGACGCGCTGGACAAGCTCAAGACCGACAAGGACAAGGACGCCCCACCCAAGGCGGCCGCCTCGAAACCGAAGGCCCCGTGAGTCCCAGTCAGGATGCCCGCGGTTCCGGTCGAGGACGAGAAAACGCACAAGCGAACCGCATCCGAGACTGGAGTCGGCGAGCGCTTCCCGTAGTCGGCTCGTTGTGGCGGTCGAGGCCCTGGTCCTGGTTGTCGATGGGCGGACGCGACGACGACGCGAGTCATTCCGGCGCCGGGCCGAAACATACTCCACCGTTTCTCCCGGCCCTCCGTGAAACCGGGTACTATTCTGGGGGCCGCCCTCTGGCCTCAACCCGATGGGACAACCGGTCCACCCGGATGACCCGGAGGCGATGAAACCCTTGGGCGTTTGACGTGTGTGAATCGAGCGTGGGTGAGAGAACTCCTCAACAGGTTGATCCGGAGAGGATGGGCCCATGAGCCACGCCGACCGCAATCTGCTCTTCGGCATCCTGGCGGTGCAGATGAACTTCGTGGGGCGTGACGCGTTGGTCGCGGCGATGCATGCCTGGATCCTGGAGAAATCCCAACCGCTGGGTCGGATCCTGGTCGAGCGGCACGCGCTCTCCCTTGCGCGGCGTGACCTCTTGGAACAACTTGTCGACGAGCACCTGGCGGCTCATGGCGGCAACGTGGAGGAGAGCCTGGCGGCCACCGACGGACTCGGCACCATCCGCGGCGAGTTGAAGCAATTGGCCGATCCCGTGGTCGACGCCACGCCGGACCGCGTCCCGTTCGCCGGAGCCGTGACTCCGCACGATGCGGAGGCGACACTCACGTATTCCGAGGGTTCACCGGACGGTGGCTCGCGGTTTTCGATCCTTCGGCCGCACGCACGGGGGGGCCTCGGGCAGATCTCGGTGGCCCTCGACGCCGAGCTCCACCGCGAAGTCGCACTCAAGGAACTCCGACCCGAGCGCGCCGACGACCCCGACAGCCGCACCCGCTT
>JBFWRA010000472.1:0-4755 GCA_050249155.1 Isosphaeraceae bacterium
GTGAGTCGCCACCCCGAATCGCCGCTCGTGGCGGCCGGACCTGAGGTGAGGTCCGGCCGCCACGTCCGCGTCGGCGGACGTCAGTCGTCCAGGCTCGAACGAGTCAAGTCGATCGGACCCCAGAGGGTCTCGCCGATCTTTCGGATGGACACCAGCACGGCGGCCACCAGGCCGAAGCCGGCGACCAGCGGGCTGAGTTCACCAATCAACACGTAGCACAGCAACTCCATCGACCCGATCAACACCGAGTGGATCAACAACACCGAGACCAGCAACGTCGTCCAGTTCACAGTGCGCTTCGGACTTTGAATCGCGATTTCATGGTTCCTCATCATGGGTACTCCTTTCCAATCCCCAGGCGGGTGAGCATTCCTCTCACTCAGCCTGAGTGAAGAAGCCGAATCACCCGGCGTTCCGCGGGGCTCCTCGATCCTCCTTCACATGACCATTCGGTCGCCGGCCCCGGGTATTCCGAAGGATCGCCCCTCGATTTGTCTTTCCCACTCACTCCCAGGGCCTCCCCGCGCAAGCCTAACTCCCTCCGCCCCGAAGCGGGGGTCGCCCGCCAAGGAACCGGCCGAATCGTCAGGAGCGTTGACCAGGGCCAACCCGCTTCAAGCCTTTCCGCCCCTTCGACCGATCAATCAGGTGTTCTGGGCGAACTGGCCAACGCCGCGTTGATCGGGGAACCTCGGAACCCAGGAGAACGCGCCACGTCAGAACGTGGGAGTGGCGAATCCATTGAAGCATGGATGAGGGGATGACGTGTCGCGAGACCGCCAGAGTCCAGGAATCGCGTGGGAGCTGATCCCGGTCCTCCTGATTCTAGGGTGCCTGGTGGGGACGGCGGTCCTGGTGGGATTGGCCTATCGGAAGCCGGCCGGGTCGAAACGGCCTGACCAAACGAACCCAACGGCGCGCGTCGCGGCGGCGCCACCCCCGGCTCCCGCGACGACGCCGCGCCCTCCCGATCCGGAACCGCCAACGCCGCCGGAGCCGCCCCAGCCTCCCGAAGATCCCACGGAGCGGATCGTCAACGGCCTGAAGCTGGCGGAGTACAAGGAGCGTCGGGCGGCGCGCGAAGCCGACCGCGAGACCCAGGCGCTGGAGGCCGCTCGACGGTCGGCCGAGACCGAGATCCAGCGGAGAAGGCGACGCGACGCCCTGGTCCGGGCCCAGGTCGCGGCGATCGCCGATCAGGCCGACGCGCTGGAGGCCCAGGCGGACGCCCTGGCTCTGGAGCGGGACGTCCTGGCCCTCGAACGGGACTCCGCCAAGGCCGCGCTTGAGAAGGCCAGGGCCAGATCGGGAGGCTACGCCGTCTTGCCCCACAAGGGGGCCAACGGCACCTGGCAACGTCCCGTGGTGATCGAGTGTCGCGACGGGGTCGCGATTCTCCAGCCGCGAGGGCTCTCGTTCACGATGCTGGACATGTCGCCGTTGCTGGGCACCCGGTCCAGCCCGCTGGTCGGTGCCGTCGCCCGTGAGACGATGCGGATCGAGGATCTGAGTTCCCCCGATGGAAGTCCGGTCGCACCCTATATTTACTTCATCGTCAGGCCCGACGGCATCCGCCCGTTCTACGAGGCTCGCGGGCGGCTCGAACCGCTCGGAATCGCCTTTGGCTATGAACTCGTGGATCAGGACTGGGAGATCGAGTTTCCGGACCTCGACACCTGGGAGGCGGGTGGCTCATCCACCTCGGGCAAGCCCTCGGATTCGACGGCTCGGGCCTACCAGTGGCCCGCCGAACGACCGGGCTCCGACTCCCGGGACGGTTCGTCGAATCCTTATCTCTGGCCAAGATCCAGCCCTGGGGGCTCCGTCGACGGGGCGGGAGGCCAGGGCGAGGGGGTCGGACCGCCTGGCGAGGACCGTCGAGGGAGCCAGTCCCCGTCCCTGGGACGATGGAGTGACCGTGAAGGAGTCGACCGCCATGGCGGAACCCTCGGCGTGGGTGCATCCCCCGCCCAGGGGGTCGACCTGAAGCCTTCGCGGGATGGGCTGGAACGCCGCGGGACGGGAGAGACGACGGTTGCGGGTTCCGAGTCGAACCCCGGGCTGGCTGGATTGCCGAGCGGGCGTTTGCCGGACCTGGACAGGATCGAGGGCGTGGGTCCGTCGGCCGGCCGATCATACGACGGTCCGCCCGGTTCCGAACCTTCGGGGAGGGTGCGCATCGTCCCGGAGATGCTGAGGGAAGACCTTGATGACACTCGGCCCCCGGTCAGGCCGAGTGGCGAGGCGACCGGTGGGACGCCGGGGGGCTCCGGTTCGGGCCCCGGCGCTCGGGTCGTGGAGGTGCCGCTCGACCTGGTCGTGGCGTGTGGACCGAACGGGGTGACGATCCATCCGGGAGGCTACCGGATCTCTCGGGCGACCCTGGCCCGCGAGAAGCGTCTGGCCCGTGATCTGGCCACGATCGTTTTGAACTATGAACGGATCGACCCCTCGATCGTGCCCAGACCTCGTCTGGAGTTTCTGATCGAACCGGGTGGAAGTGAGACGTATGGAGAGGCCCGACGA
The DNA here is from genome assembly GCA_050249155.1 of Isosphaeraceae bacterium. GTDB lineage: Bacteria > Planctomycetota > Planctomycetia > Isosphaerales > Isosphaeraceae > JBFWRA01. The sequence goes on from JBFWRA010000472.1 coordinate 2,527, forward strand.
CAGACGGTCCTCTCCGGGATGAGTTGGCCGGTCACGATCCGGGTCGCGGAATCGTCCGCGCCGGATCTCTTCGGCAAGGAGCGGTTTTGATGCCCGAGGACCTGGGACGCCCGCGTGGCAACGGCCCCTCGGAGTCGTACGGGGGACTGCTCGCGAACCCGGCGCTGATCTTGATCGCCCTGGCGGCGGTGGCCTGGCTCTCGATCCGCCGACCGGTCGCGAAGGACGTGGTCCCGGTGGTCGGGCCGAGCCTCGACCCGGTCAAGGCGTTGGACCCGGTTCCCTCCCCACTCCTGGCGACGTCGGAATCCGCGGCTCCGGCGAACCCCGAGCCCCCGCCATCGCCACCGCCGCCACCCCAGCCGGATCCGGTGGCGGTGGGTGAGGCCGAGGGGGGTGTGGACGCCGCGAGCCGGGACCGGGAGCGGGCCGAGGCTCGGCGGGCCGACGCCGCCAGGAAGCTCGCCGACGCCGCGGCCCAGGCCGCCGCCGAGGCGGTCGCGGCGAAGGCCCTGGCATCCAGGGTGCGCGACCCCAGCGCCCGGATCGCGGCGGCCTCGTCGCGCGGCAACTTCCTCAAGGCCGACCGCGATCGACTGAAAGGAGAGGTCGCCGCCCTCGCGCGGATCCCTCGCCCCCAGGCCAAGACGCTCTCGCACAAGAACCCCGTCGCGAGGCCCCCGGACGGGGAGGAATTCCACTTCGAGCTCACGCGGGGTCGCGTGGCCTTCATCGACCTGGATCGACTTCTGGAACTGGTCAAGAAAGACGCCCAGCTCCGAATCAGAATGGCCGACGGCATGGGGACGATCGGCTCCCGGGTCGGCCCGGTCGGCTCGTTCTCGCTGGATTACGCCCTGACTCGATCGATCGCGCTGGGGCTCGAGGGCCTGATGGATGGGCGCGGATCGCTCGCGTACAACATGCGAGGCTGGGAGGTCGTGCCCGAGTTCGCCGGCCGTGGCGAGACGTTCGAGACCACGCGGTCGCCGATCTCGGAGTTCTCCAGGGTGGTGAGCCGGCTCAACCCCGCGCGGGAGTCCATCACGCTCTGGGTCTATCCCGACAGCTTCGACCTCTACCGAAAGCTCCGAGACGACCTCAACGCCAGGGGCTTCCTGGTGGCGGCGCGGCCCTTGCCCGAGGGCATGGCGATTCGAGGGAGCCCGTCCGGTTCGCTCTCGGCGGGTCAATAAGGGGAGGGGGGGCCCAGGGTCCGCCGCTTTCAGGGTCTGGAAACGAATTGCCCGCCACTCTCCGCGGCGATCCTCTGAAGATGGTCTCCCCTCCGTCCACCGCTGAGGTCGATGCAGTGGATGGGTACCTTGCGGGGGTTCCGACGGGCGACCGCTTCGACGGTTCCGTCGGGGAACGCGCCGTCGGAGAGCAGAAAAACGGCGTCGGGACGCAGGGAAAGGGCCTGGCCGAGCGCCGCGCGGGGGTCGGTTCCGCCGTCCGGCTGGATCCCGTTGAGCCAGGAGAAGAAGCGCGACTTCGAGCCCAGGTCGGCCGAGCAGGGCAGGCCGCCTGGCATTCCCATCGGGACCTCGTTATAGAAAAGCACATGGAAGCGCTGCGGCTCGCGCAGTTGAAAGACGCTTCGCCGCAGCTCGTCCTTGGCGCGGTCGAGCCGGTCTCCGTCGATCATGCTGCCCGAGCGATCCACGACGTAAATGAAGAACTGGCCGCGAACCTGGATGCCATAGAAACTGGCCCGCCGCCAGGGAGGGATTTCCCGCCAGTCCTCCACCTGGTCATAACGCCCCGCGCCGGGGGGCCGGAGGAATTCCGAGGTCCGCTCGCTGGCCTTGGCCTTGGAGACCACCTCCAGCGGGGGGGAGGCGGGAGGACCTTCGGCGTGGATCGAACCGCCGAGCGTCGCTGTGATCGTGGCCAGGAGGAGCGTTCGCCAGCGACGTCTCGCCGATCCCGAGTGGATGTCTCGCAAGGGAAGTCCTCCGTCCTCGTCGGTCGGCCCTGATTCTCCCGATGCCCGTTCCAACCTACCCGACGCGCCGGGGTTCGACCAGTCCGGGAAGTCACACCCTTGGAAGCGTGGGGTCGAAGTTTCTCTTAAGTTCTGGTAGGGTCGTGCGTCCCGGAAACCCAACGGGAACGTCGGGTCCGGACTCCCGACAAGGTCGGGGAGGCCGCGACTTTCTTGACGGTTGGACGAGACTCGATCGGCAAGACGCGACCGCCCACGCCATGACCCTCCTCGATCTCCTC
>JBFWRA010000473.1:0-4752 GCA_050249155.1 Isosphaeraceae bacterium
CGAATTCTGGCGTTCGCGACGAAAAATGGCCCCACGGCCCGCGTTCAATGAGTGGACGCCCCTCGCCGTCGCGCGGCGGAGAGGGGTTCCGCGCCATCCCCTCGATGGTCGGTTCGGACGGACGATTTGTGTTTCACTGGGAATGGTTCGCCGTGTGATAATCCCAAAACGGTGCGTGGTTTCTCAAGTCCTGGGCCTTTCCGCTCCGCGGCGGAGCCCCCGCTTCGAGGCCGGGAGGGTGTTGGACCCGAGCGACGCGTCCCATCGAATCCGTTCTCGTGGAGATCGCCATGAGCCTTCCTGAGCGTTCGCGGGATCTCGCGGTCGGCCGTCGGGTGGTCAACGGCCGGCTGACCGCGGAAAAGGTCCGGTTCACCGAGAAGGGCCGATCGCATTTCGACGAGATCGTCCTGAGCCTGATGCCCCGGCTCGTCCCGCTGGCCCGCCAGGCCCTCGCGCGGCGGTCGGGTGGGACGTTCCTCCCGAGCGAGGCCGACGTCGAGGGGGTCGCGGAGCGTGCCGCGGCCAAGGGGATCGGCCGGATGGCCCATTGCTCCGTTTTCTACTTCACGAACGCGATCGGTCGGCGCTGGATCCAGGAGGTCCTGAACCGGGAGTTCCGCCTGACCGAACCAGATCGTCGGGCCGGCTCCGACGACGAGCCGGGTCCGAGGCCGACGGACCTGATGGAATCGCCGGGAATCGACCCGCCGCTGGAGCGATTCTTTGACCGGGCGGCGGCGCTCCGGCTCCTCCTTCGACTTTCAAGGCGGGTGTGGACCTACGCGGGTCTGGCCGAGGCGATCGTCTGCGGGACGGGCTGGAAGGGTCGACTCGCGGGGAGCTACCTCGCGGCGGGGAATCAAGGGACCCTCTCCGCCGATTTCGGGATGTGGGGACTCGTCGCGGAGCAACTCGACCGGGCGATCGAGCGAACGCTTCAAGACGTGGCCTCGCCAGTCGCGCGCGCGTCTGTCCCGGGGTTTCTCCACGACCTGATCGAGCGACCTTCGCTCCCGAACCCTCGCGTTCCGCTGGAGGTCGAGACCGTCCTCGCGGCGCTCGCGGAATGGGGCGACTGGTCGGAATCGGAGTCGTACGAGGCGTTGGGAGTGGCGCTCAGGCGGGCATCGGGGTTCGTCCGCGCGATGCCCAGGGATTCCATGGCCCTGGCGGTGATCGAGCTGGGTGCCGTGGCTGGCGAGTACGGGGTTCGGGACGAGTGCGTCGATTGCCTCGCTCGCCAGGGCCCGGGGCCCGCCGAGTCCCCGGGCCGTCCACGCGTGGGAGGGGCGCTGGAGTCGGTCCTGAACGCCCTTCCGCCGGACCACACGGAGCGCGACCCGCGCGTGGTCCTGACCGGCATCGAGGCCCTCGCCGCCACCGTGAGGCGTCCGGTCGGTCGGGTGGCGCGTGGCAAGAGTTCGCACGTCCCTGTGGATCAGGACCGAATCCCAATCGAGGACCGGTCCAACGTTCTGGTGGCGCTGCTGGAGCCTTCCTCTCCACTCTTCAACGTGTGGATGTATCTAGGCCTGGGCGGGGCCCAGCGCGACCTGCCCGCGCGCCTGCCGTCGCTTCACAATGGTCCGCCAGAGCTTGAGACGGATACGAAAGCGCGTTGCCTCGCGATCGTCGAGGGCTGGTCGGCGGATGCCGTGCGTCGGCCAATTTTCGACCGCGACGACGAGGAGGCTCGCCTCCGGCTGGTCGGCCTGCTCGAACTTCCGCCCTTCCTGGCGCGTCCGACGCGTGAAGGGCGGGAGGTCCTGGAGACCGCCGTCGACCTGCTCCGGGAGTGGATCGACGATCCATCCCGCGCGCCGGGAAGTTGGGCCGACCTCGTCGATTCGGTTCGAGTCACGATCCTGAGCGCGCTGGCGGTGGCTCTGACCGAGGACTTGCATGAGGATGTGAAGCTTATTTATGAAGGACGCCGCGGCTTCACGGCCGCTCCGTCGGCTCCCGAGTTTCTCCAGGCGGTCCTGGGACCGACCCCTCGGGAAGGCGCGACCTGGCCGTCCCCCCAGCGCGTGAGACAGAATTTGCTCGCCCTGAACCGGGCGGTCGGACCCATCGCGTCCGAGCCGGAAAACGCACCCGCGACGCTCGCTTCGAACTAAAGGGAACGATCCGACGATGATTTGACATGAAACAGGTTCCGGCCCTGGAGATTTGATCATGAACGCGACGAATCCGGATGCGACGCGGGCGATCCATCCCCTCTTTCGGGGCGGCGGCCTGTACCGTCACGCCGCCGACGAGTCGCTCTTCGCCACCGACGATGGTGAACGGAGCGTTCGAGAATTCTTCGAGGCCCGCGGGCGGGCGCGGTTGCGCGCGGCCTGGGGTGTTGATGCCGACGAGCTCCCCGCGGAACCCCAGGAGTGGGGGCTTGGCCGGCCTGTCGACGAGGCGATCCATTCGTATCTGAGGGGACAGGCCGCGCCGATCGAGCCGGGGCGCGTTCGACGGCCGGTCACCGTCGGACACGCCGCGGCCGCCAACGGCGAGCCGACGCCGGCGCTTCTGACCTACCGGATGGATCGCGACGGCGACGCGGCCGATCCGGTCGTGAGCCGCGCGAGTGGTCCCGCCGCGCCCTTCACGGGCTGCGGCCTGCCTCCGGGCGAGACGTACTGGTCGCGGTTTGAAGCCCAGATCGGCGGCCTTCCGGACGATCACGCGTGCCTACTCCTGGTCTTCACACGTGAGGTGGTGGGAATGCTCCGGAGCCTCCTGGACGCCTCCGACGCCTCGCCGATCTCGGTCGAACCGGCGGAGGTTCCCAGCGAGGAGGTCGCGATCCGGACCATCACGCGATCGCTTCAGGCCGCGACGCTCGACGACCCCCAGCCCCGGTGGCGCGCGCTCCGCGTCTCAACGCAGCTCGCCCTGGTGCCCACGTTTCAGCGCGTGACCGCCGGAGGCCACTTCCTGGCCGAGGTCTCACTCAAACCCAAGGCTCCTCCGCTGGATCACTGGACCTGGTTGGCGCTCTGCGTCGGGCCGCGGGTCGACGTCCTGGAAGCGGGAGGTGAGTCGTGACCATCGAATACGCGCGACAGGACCGGGGTGTCGTCGCCGCGATCAAGGCGGAACTCGGGGAACGACTCGGCGAAGGCAAGCCGGCCGATGCGCCGCTGGAGAGCGCCAAAGCGGCGCTGGGCGCGACGGCGACTCCGGCGTTCCGCCAGGGCCTCGCGCGGATGCTCCTCCGGCTCTGGCGCGGTTACGGCGCGGAGCGTCCCAGCGCGCTCGACGCCCTGATGAGCGGATGGCTCTGGAAACCGGGGTGGCTCACGCTCGACCTCCCGCCCGGAGCGTCTCGGTTCGGCCACGGCGCGCCGGACCTCGCGAGCCCCGATCAGCTTGAGACCTTTCGCGCCGCGGTGGACGACCCGAGGGACGCCTGGGACGTTCAGTTCCTCTTCCCAGTCCGTTCCGGCGACCCGAACAATCGTTACGGGACGCTCGTGCGCGCCCGGGTCCGCGCGTTGCCCCAGGATCGACTCCCCGGCGGCCCGCTCCTCATCGCTCCCTGGAGCGAGTACGCGCCGGCAAGCCAGACGCCCGGCGAGAAAACCGGGGCTTTTTCATCCCTCGGGCGCGACTTGAGGCCGGCGCTTTCCGCCGCGATCTCCGGGCTAACCGCCGGTCCAGGCGGTGCCAGGGGAATTCAGGAGACGGCGTTCCTCGTCGATCTGACTGGGCTCCACGCCGGCGACCTGCCAGGCGACGTCGCGCGGCTCGGCGATCTGACCGACCCCGGCCTGGAAATCGCGGGGGCCTCGCTCGGTCTGGCCGTCGGCCTGGCCGCCTGGGCGACTCACGAACGCCTCAGCCCCGCCAACCTCATCGCCACGGGTGAGCTCGTCGCGACGGGAGACGTGGGGGAAGTCGGGTTCGTGGAACTGAAGTCCGAGGGCGTCGCGTCGTTCGTGGCGGCGAGCGACCGCGCGTGGTGGCTGCTCATTCCCGACGCCAACAAGAACGAGCTGAGTTCGACCCTCGAACCGGTCAGAGTCCTCCCGGAGGACCTGGAGAAGGCTCCTCGCTCACACCGCGGACGCGTCGCCTGCGTTCCCGTCCGCTCGCTTCGCGACGTTTTCCAGGAGCGATTCCTCTCCGACGGGTTCGATCGTTACCGCGAGCGGCTCGGCCTTTTCGAGCCGGTGCCGACCGACGACGCCTTGCGCCGATTCGAGGTGACGGAATCGGGCTACTCGGAGGATGACGAGAAGGACCTCGCGCGCGTGGTCGCGGACCTGGCGACCGCGCTTTCGACCAGGGATCGCGCTACCTCGAAACCCAGGACGTTGACGGTCCCGTTCGGCGAGGATCCGGGGATCGCCGCGACGGAGGTCGTTCGTCGACTGAGGGACGACTGGTGGAGGAACGAGGACGGCGGCATCGATCGCGCGCGGCACCACGAGTCGCCCGTCGTGCTGCCGATCTCGCTCGCGGCGTTCCGGTCCGCGCGGGACCGGCGGCCGTCGACGCTTCCGAAGCGGATCGTCGAGGCGCTGCCGGACTGGCTCCCCGCCGAGGCGCGGGCGGCGGTGGACGTGTTCGCGGTGGCCAACGCCTTGCGGCGACCGCGCAAGCTCGCGCTTGTGCTGAGTGACGCCCCGAGCCTCGACGTCTGGCGCGTCGTCGTGAGCGGGCCCGTAGCCTACCGCGCGGCCGTGTACGTGCTGTCGTCACTCGCCGGGGACGGGCGCGACCGGGCGTCCCCGTGGGAACCCGGGG
>JBFWRA010000474.1:0-4751 GCA_050249155.1 Isosphaeraceae bacterium
CGTCGCGATGGGGAGACATCCGCACGCCATTCCCTCGACCAACGCGAGACTCAGCGCTTCATTGCGACTGGGAAGCACGAAGACGTCGAAGGCGGGATACGCCGAGGCGGGATCGTCGCTGAATCCAGTGAATCGAACGCGATCCGCCACACCCATCGACTCCGCCAGGCGAACCAGGGCTTCACGCTCGGGCCCGTCGCCCACGAGGGCGAGATACGGAGTCGGTCGATCCCTTCGGTCAGGAAGTTTGGCGAACGCTTGAATGGCAATATCAAGACCTTTGTCAAGAGTCATTCGTCGCGCCGTGCCGAACACGAAGGCGTCTTGGGGGATCCGCCACCGATCTCGGAACGCGCGACGCGCGTCCGGGTCGGGTCGAAATCGTGTGACGTCCGCGCCGTTACGAATGGTGACGGTCTTGCCAGGGTGAAATCCATAATCGGCGTGGAGTCGCTTGCGGACACTCTCGCTCACGGCGACGGTCATCGAGGGAAGTCGAGACCGTAGGTGTCCACGCAGTCGCATCTCGTACCACCACAAACCCAGACCAGGGATGAGTCCTCCCAGGTGACGACCCCTCGAACGCGGTGGCAAGGGAGGAGGTTCAAGTTGCTCGATGGTGACGAGCTTGGAGAAGTGCCGGCGCGCGGCCCATTCCAGGGCCAGGTTCCCCGCATGAAGCGTGCCTTTTTCAAAGAGACAGGCGCCCCTGGGCAATTTCCGAAAGACACGGGCCCAATCGAGGTAGCCTCTCGCTCGCACAGGGCGGTTCCAGCTCCCTCTTCGTAATTCAACCCCATTAGCATTCGGGGGCGCGAACAGCTCATAAGTGCGATCGTCGAGGCAAAGGATCGTGGTGGACACGCCGCGTTCGACCAGCGCTTTCGAAAGTCCGACGGCATGCGACTCAGCCCCGCCCCAGATGCAGGAGTGCATCAGGATCGTACAATGAGCCGATACGTTCCTCCCGAGGAGGGTCGACGTTCCTTGAATCGTTTCCAGGTCGTGATGTGGCGTCATCCGTTCCATGTTTAAACTATCGAATGCGGACATCTTGAATAAATCAGGTTCGTGGCGGCCTAGACGTCTCGGTTCAGTCGTCCCCGAATCGATTGTGGTAGGCGCTTCCACATCAGTTTTAGCCAGGAGGGTGGATTGGATCGGATCGACCACTTGATACGGCTGGGAAGAGGCACGGCGCGACGGTTCACGAACAGAACGTCGCGGCGGGTCTCACCCGAGAAATCCCAGAACAAGAAACCCAGTTCCTGTAGTCGCTTGATGACGTCCTCGACCGCCTCGCCAATGTCGAAACCGAACTCGACGTCGCTATGGAACTCGACCGTGATCTGACCGATGTTCCTCATCGTCTCGGTCGAGAGCGTTCCGAGCGCTTGCACCTCGGCTCCCTCGACGTCCATTTTCACCAGATCGATGTGATCGAGTTCAAAGTGTTCGATGAGTGAGTCGATCGTCCGGCCCGCCACTTCGACCGTTTCGACGAGGACGCAGTCGTAGGCGTTTTGTTCGGGTAGGGTGAGCAGGCTGCTCCCCTCGTCGTTCCTGGCGACGTGGAAGGCGACAGGCCCATTTCGGTCGCAGACCGCGTGTTCGGCAACCGGGAAGCGCTTCTGTTCACGAAGGAACGAGGCCAGGCTGGGATTGGCCTCCACCAAGAAGGCCGAACCTCCGAATCGCTCGACGAACGCCTCACTGAACCCTCCGCGATTCGCTCCCAGGTCCAGGACGACGGGGTCTCGGCCGAGGATCGGCGTGTAAACCGTGTGGCCGTGAATCCGCTCCGTTGCCATGGCGATCCTGAAGGTTGGACGAATCGTCAATCGATTCAGAGGGTCGCGACGTCCCATCGCGACTTGAGGAGGACGAATCCCTCGTGACGATCGGGGAGCATCCCATTTCCCAGGTAGTCGGACGACAAAACCTCGAAGCTCGCCGCGCGTTCGAGGCGGTCGTGACACTCCCCGTGCGACCATGTGTTGATTGACAGATAATAGCGGTCGGGGGTCAAGGGAAGTGATTCCAGCTCGCAGGTGACTCTCGCCTCGTCGGCGATCGGCAGAGCGCCGGTGACGACGTGCATCGTGTTCAGCCGCGCGACCTGGATCCCTTCCGACGTTTCGATGCTGATGCCAAAATGAAACGGTCCGTTGGCGCGAGGCTTGCCCACGATCAATTCGAAGGTCGCGGGACAGCCCGCGGGGACCTGCGTGGACGGCTCGCCCGTACGACCGAGGATCCGCAGCGATTTCAAGATCGGCGACGAGCGATGATGCCCGAGGCGTCCAGGGTGGTTGGAAAGATCGATTTCCGCCTCATGACTTGTGGTGAACATGTCGGCGTATCGCGAAATGCCCTGGGTGGTCTCCCCCTCGAAGGCCACCTGTCCCTGGTCCAGCAAGACGACCCGGTCGCAGAGGTTCTGCACGGCGGCCATGTTATGGCTGACGAACAGGACCGTGCGTCCGGAGCGGCCGACCTGCTGGATGCGACCCAGGCACTTCTTCTGGAAGGCGGTGTCCCCCACGGCGAGGACCTCGTCGACGATCAGGATCTCGGGTTCCAGGTGAGCGGCGACCGCGAACGCGAGCCGAACGTACATCCCGCTCGAATAGCGCTTCACGGGAGTGTCGAGAAAGCGTTCCAGCTCCGCGAACGCGACGATCTCGTCGAATCGACGCCCGATCTCACGACGGGTCATCCCCAGGATCGACCCGTTCATATAGATGTTTTCACGACCTGTCAATTCCGGATGGAAACCCGTGCCGACTTCGAGCAGGCTGCCGACCCGGCCTCGGATCTCGACACGTCCCGCCGTGGGCTCGGTGATTCTGCTAAGCACCTTGAGCAGGGTGGATTTGCCGGCCCCGTTGCGTCCGATGACGCCGACCACGTCCCCTGGCATGACCTTGAAGGAGACCGCGCTGAGGGCCCAGAATTCGTTCGCTTTGGACTTGTGGGAGGTGCCGAGGTCGCTTGGGTCGCGCCGAAGCGCCTTGAACGCGCGGGTCACGGACCATTCGATCGAGTCGCGGAGGGTCTGATATCCGCCCCCTAGACCGGTCCCCAGTCGATAGCGTTTTGAGAGGCTCTCGACTCGAATGGCGGGATTCATGTGGTTCCCCAGGCGACGGTGGTGGCCGGTGGGCTGGATTCCTCGGCCTGGGAATTGAGCTTGAGCGCGCCCGCGCCGATCAGGCAGATGAAATAGGGCATTTCGAGACCGAAGAGGCTGACGAATTGACCCGCGATCATGAATCCGATCAGCGCTGAGATCACCATGCGCGCGGCTTCCCTGATCCAGGGATCGAACACATACGTTCGCGGATTGAGTAACGCTCGCAGTCGAGCGATGCAAAGCAGGTAGAAGCCGGCGAGCATTCCCAATCCGGGTACGCCAAGGTCGGCGCCGACCTCCAGCCACAAGGAGTGAGCGCTTTTGCCTTTTGTGAACCCGTACTGGTGGGCGACGAGCGGCCAATGGTCTGGGCCCACCCCCAACACGGGGGACTTGATCATGACGGAGACACAGGCTTTCCAGAGTTGGAGCCTCCCCCCTCCCTCGGAGTCGGCTTTTTCCGAATTCGAGAAGATCGTCGCGAAGCGTTCCTGAACCTGTGGGCCCGCCAGGCGCAGCGCCACGACGATCGCGAGCCCCAACGCGAGATAATGCTTGGGCTGTTTTGGAATCAGGAGGAACGCCAGCATTCCCGTGATCAGGAGAGCGAGCATCGCGCCCCGGGAAAACGCCAGGAACACGGCGTTGGCGCAAAAAAGGGCGGAGGTCCAGGCGACCAGGCGACGCGGGAGGTTGGAGTCGCCCAGTCCGAGAAAGAAGGCCAGGCCCGTGGCCGCGACCAATCCAATCGCGTAGGAATTGTTGTCCATGAAGCCGAAGCCTTGATCCTGAAGGCGGTTGTACCCCCCCCGATACGTCAGGTAAAGTTCGAAGGCGACGTACCCCTGACTCACCACGATCACCCAGGCGAGCAACTTCAGTTTTCGGACCGAGTTGATCGTGGTGATGCCGACCAGGAACGGGAGCACGATCTTCGCGACCGCCTCCACGAACACCCTGGCCGCGTTCTTGTCTGGGGCGAAGACGTATCCCACCGCGGACCAGACCAGAAACCCGACCAGACAAAGCACCACGCTTCGCGCACGCCCCAGTCGCCAATCCCCAAACCCGTGAATCACCCATCCCACGAGCAGGGCGATTCCCACGATCTTGCTGTAGTTCCCGATCGGGACCGACCAGAACCACAGCGATTCCGGCTTGATGATGGAAAAACAGACGTAGACCAGGAGCCCGGCGAAAGGATCGAGCAGGGACGCGGCGGCGCCACCGTAGGTTAACAGATAAGTGATGAGAAGACTTTTCGCCATGATCGCATGTGGGTTTCGCGGTCAGATCACGTCCGCGAACGCGCGTTCGACGCGTCGAAAATAGAACAACCCCGTGATCAGGAAAACGAGGGCCACCGCCGTGGAGATCGCGAGGTCGCGCGGACTTGATTCACCACCGAGCATGAGGTCGCGGAAGCCGGCGATCAGCCCATAGGCTGGGTTGAGGGGAAGAACCTCGCGGAGCGTGGGTCCTAGCGACTCGGCTCTGAGGTAGATGATCGGCGTGGAGAACATCCAGAGCTGGGTGAGGAACGGCACGACGTGCCGGAAGTCGCGATAGGCGACGGTGAGCGCCGCGAACAGTGTTCCCACGCCGAACGCGGCGA
>JBFWRA010000475.1:0-4750 GCA_050249155.1 Isosphaeraceae bacterium
CGGATTCCGGTCCTGATCGGCTACACCCTGCTCAATTGCGATGGGGAGGACCTGGTCGCCTTCATCCTGGACCTGACGGAGCGAAAGCGGACCGAGCAAGCGCTCAAGGATTCGGATCGGCGCAAGGACGAGTTCCTCGCGATGTTGGCTCATGAACTGCGCAATCCGCTGGCGGCCATCCGCACGGCCGTCCACATCCTGATGCTGAAAGGTCCCCAACAACCGGAGTTGAACTGGGGTCGCGAGGTCATCGACCGGCAGGCGAAGCACCTCACACGACTGATCGAGGACCTTCTGGACGTTTCGAGGATTAGCACGGGAAAGATCCAACTCAAGCCCGTGCCGGTGGACGTTCGCGAGGTCGTGGCTCGGGCGGTCGAGTCGGTTCAGCCCATGATGGAGGCGAAGTCACATGATCTCAAGATTCACTTGCCGACCGAACCGCTCCTCGCGATGGCGGACTCCTCACGATTGGAGCAGGTGCTGGGAAATCTCTTGACGAACGCGGCGAAGTATACCGATCAAGGCGGCTCGATCTCGGTCCAGGCGAGTCGAGAGGGGGCGACGCTCGCTCTTCGAGTCCGGGACAATGGGATTGGGCTTTCGGCCGAGATGCTTCCCCACATCTTCAATCTCTACACGCAAGTCGAAGGCGCGGCGGACCGTTCCCTGGGAGGTCTGGGAATCGGGCTGACACTGGTGAAGTTGCTTGTCGAACTGCACGGCGGGACCGTCTCAGCCGCCAGCGAGGGGCCTGGTTTGGGAAGTGAGTTCACAATCACTCTGCCCGCGCTGGAGTCCACGATCGAGGTGGCGGAACGATCGGGCGAGTATCCTGTCGCCTTCGTGGAACCGGACGCCGGACGTCAACGGCCTCGCGTGCTTGTGGTCGACGATAACGTGGACATGGCGAAGGGGCTGGCGATGGTCATCGAGGCTGCGGGATTCGAGGTTCGGACGGCTGACGATGGAACCTCGGCGCTGGCGACCGCCCGTGAATTCGCCCCCGCGTTCGTGCTTCTGGATATTGGGCTCCCCGGCATGAACGGCTACGAGGTCGCGGAGTCGATTCGTGCCGGGGACCGAACGCGTCGGCTCACCCTGATCGCGATCTCCGGTTATAGCCAAGCCAACGACTCCGAACGCGCTCTGGTCGCGGGTTTTGACCACCACCTTCTCAAACCGGTTGACCTTCGCGTGCTCCTGCCCATTCTCACCCGCGGTCACGAGTCGCCGTCACCGTGACGGAATTCAGGCCAGAGAGTTCTCTAAAATGGTATGCGATGTGCTTTGTTGTGGACACTGAATCTTCTCACTGCCACTCTTGAGGCAGAAACTCGTGTTATGGCGAGATTGTTTCCGTGTTTACTGGGGCGGTCGATCCGAGCGACCGGCTCGCCCCAGGCGTCGCTTGATGGTGATTCGCCTTGTCTTCTCGCATCCTCATCGTCGATGACAACGCCGACCTCGCCGAAGCGATGGCGATGATGCTCTCGATCTGTGGATTCCAGACGGATACCGCGTATAACGGCACCCTCGCTCTGGAGAAGGCCAGGCGGTTTCATCCCGAGTTCGTGCTCTTGGATCTTGGACTTCCCGATATCGACGGATATGAGGTCGCGGCCGCGCTCAGGGAAGACTGTGACTTGAAGCAGGCGGTGGTAATCGCCATCTCGGCGCGAGAGGTCGACCCTGGACTGCTTCAGAAACGAAAAGCCCGGTTTGACCAAGCGCTGGTCAAACCGGTCGAGTTGGAGGTCTTGTTGCGCTTGCTTCGCCGATGCGAGAGGTCGTCGCATTCCGAAGGCGAGTGAGTCGCCGAGCGACTTTCATTCGCCCTCAGGAGGACCGCTCTCCACCGACTCGATCCTGGATCAATCGCTTGAGTCGCTCCAGCAGCGCCTCATGATGGGCTTTGTCCTCCGCGAGCACCGCGGTGAGATCACGGGCGCTCTCCGCGTCGTTCATCGACTCAAACGTGGCGATCCAAACCGATCGCCAGTCGATCGCTTCCGACCTGGCGGAAAGATCCTGACGGATCAAGTCGCACGCGCCCGAGCCGAGAGTGGCCACCTTGTCCTTCAACCTTCCAAGCGTCTCGCCGACTCCTCCACCGAGGGAACGCGACGGAGTGTGACCGTACCGGGTCGCGATCGTCTCCAGGACCTCAATATGGCGCTCGTCTTGTTCGGCGACCTCATGGTAAAACACGGCCATCTCGGGAAGTGGTGGTGCCTCGGCCCGGGCCTTCGCATCAAGGGCCAGCGCGCGCTCTTCCTCGATGATCTTGAGCATCTCGGAAACGACCCAGTCGCGGTCGATGGTCGCGGTCGTCATCGTGTGCCATGCCTTTCGATAAGTGATGGTTGTTCTGGTCGGTGGCGTCGCGGTGGAACGCGACCAGGAGGTTGCGGAAGCGCCCGGGTCCTCAGCCAGGAAGTGGCGCGGCCGTGGGAGGCGGCACGTGCTCGGTCTCATGGAGATCAATGATATGCTGGTGGATCTCCGCCAGTGAGAACGCGACGTCCGAAGCGCCCTGGGAGATGAGCCGGCTCGCGTCCCTTGGGGCCAAGGACGTCTCCCCCCATCGTCCCACGAGGATTTCCAGGTCCGGGAATCGAGCGCGGAGTCTGCGGACGAGGTAACGACCCGCCTTGAGCCCGCGGGGAGGAAGATGCGAGAGCACGACCACGTTTGGGGAGATCTCGGCCAGCCGCTCGACCAGCTTCAGCGGAGAACGCTGGTTCTCGAGCACCTGAAGTTCGATTCCCGACGTCGCGAGCAAGTGCTTCAGCATCTCAAGGGCCAGGGCGTCGGATCGGTCCTCGGTCCCGAGACCGACGACGACAGTTCGCGAAGACCCAGAGTCCTCCTCGTCCGTGGCGGCGTCCTCCCGATTGGTTTGCGAGGTCGAGTCGAGATGGAATTGCTCGGACGCTTTGATCTCTTCGAGGAGCGAGCCGACGACGTCCCAGATGAAGGCTTGTTCCGTCTCGTCGAGCCGGCCCCGGCTGGCGTCATACTCGGCTCTGATCAGGGTGGGGATCAGCACTTCGTCAAAGACCTCGACTTGCCGTCGGCATTTGAGCATCGACTTGACGACCTCCTCAGAGCCCCCCCGATCCAGGGCGATGAGGCGTTGATAGAGCTGCGCGCCAGGATCGAGATCCGCCTCCTCATCCAGGAGCGTGGAGAGAAACCGAAGCCTGGGGATGGTCTTACCAAGGACCGCGAGGCAGACCGTCAGTGGTGTCGAGAGGAACAGGCCCACCCCACCCCAGAGCCAGGTCCAGAACAACGCGGCGATCAGCAATCCCAGGGCGGAAACGCCCGTGGACTTGCCGTAGATGACCGGCTCGAGATAACTGTTCAGCACGATCTCGAGTACCGAGAACAGGAGGACCACCTCCAAGGGTTGCAACCAGCCCTCGAAATGGGCGAACGAGAACATCAGGGGCAGCAACGCCCCCACCGTGGGACCGATGTAAGGAATGAAGCGGAGCAACCCCGCGACACTCCCCCAGAGGACCGTGTAGGGCAGGCCAATCAGCGAGAGCCCGAGGGCGACGACGACTCCAAAGCTCAGATTCATGAAGGCGAACATCGAGAGATAACGACTGATTCGAAGACCAATCTCCTCCATCGTTCGCGTGGTCAAGCCCACCTGGCGTTGACCGAACAGACCGACGATCCGGTCCCGGAGATCCTCACGCCCCACGAGAATGAAGAGAACCAGGATGAAGACGAAGCTGCTTACACCCAGGAATCCAAGAGTCGGCCCGACGGCCGATCGGACCCGGTCCAGGAATGAGGAATCCTGAACCACCTCGACCTTCTGAACCGGGTCGCCCTCGATGGTCTCGGGCGGGCCGAGTTTCTTGAGTTCCGCGCCGATCTGCTCGACCAGAACGGTGAGACGATGCGGCGTGGAATCCCTCCCGGGCTGGATCACTCCCTCGAGCTTATCGTGAATGTTCTGCTGGTATTCCGGTACTCGCTCGGCGAGCGCCGCGATCTGTTCACCGACGACGAACGAGATGCCGACAATGAAACCCAGGACGATCACGACCGTGATCAACACGGCCCCCAGCCTGGGTAGCCCGAGTCTCTCAAAGAGCCGAGTGAATGGAATCAGAGCGAAACTAATGAGAAATGACAGGGCCAACGGCTTGAGTATTTCACCTGTGAAATACAAAAACGCGACGATTCCAAAGATGAGAAGCGTCAGTTCCGCGGGGGTCGACCGAGGTGAGGATCGCCGTCGAATAGTTTCCATCGTTTGGTCCCTTGATGCTTAATGCGATCGCGCCGGATAAGGGCGTGACGACTGCCATTTCATCGTCGACGTCGCGACGCGGCGGCCCTGGTCACGACGTCGACGGGGTGACCAAGGTGATTGACCTTGAAAAACGACCTCGCGTCCGCCTCCTAGACGTGAGACGCGAGGTGCGATTTTGAATTTGAAGAGGATCGACCCAGACGTTCAGCCCCACAACGTGGTTGGCTGGAGTGTGAAGGGTCTTCTGGTTCGAACGGCCTTGGTTCGACTCGCGGTCCTCGGCGACCTGAGGGTACCCGTTCCGCGGACCTAGGCGGGAGTGTCAACCACTCTTCGGCCCAAGACCAGCGAGATCACGAACAGGACCAGGAACAGGAACAACAGGACCTTGGAGATCCAGGCGAAGTCGCCCGCGAGTCCCCCGAAACCGAGGACTCCAGCGACCAACGCGAGAATGGCGAAGATGATGGC
>JBFWRA010000476.1:0-4743 GCA_050249155.1 Isosphaeraceae bacterium
TCGGATGATTCACCGACACGACACGATCCGATCCCACTCGGAGTTCACCCCGTGACCCACGAGACCGCCCGACCGCAGTGTCTTCGCCGCGATTTCCTGGTCGGCCCCGCCGCCGGAATGGCCGTCGCGATGGGCGTCGGCAGGGCCGCCGCGCTGGCCAGGCCGCCCGGATTCCCCGACGGGGCGACCCCCTCGTACGCCCAGTGTGGCGAGGACGTCGCGGCTCGCGAACTGCTGGGACACAAGGGCGTCGAGCGGCCGACCTACCTCGACGTCGGCGCGTTTCGACCGATCCATTACAACAACACGTACTTGTTCCACACGCTCGGCGGCCGAGGGGTCCTGGTCGAGCCGAACGTGGCCCTGGCCGACGAGATTCGGGCCGCCAGGCCGGGCGACGTCCTGCTGACGGTCGGGATCGGCCTGGAGGGACAAACGACCGCCGATCTGTACTGCCTGACGCTTCCCGAGTGGAACACGTTCGACCGCGAGGAGGCCGAGCGGAACGTGAAGGGGACCGGAGGTCGAGTCCGGATCGAAAAGGTGGTCAAGACGCCATTGATTCCGATCAACACGGTGATCGCCGACCACTTCCACGGCGAGGCGCCCGACTTTCTCTCGATCGACGTCGAATCCCTGGACCTGCCGATCCTCCGAACTCTCGACTTCGATCGATTCCGCCCCCGGGTGATCTGCGCCGAGACCGTGGTCCCCCTGGCGGGCCGGATGGCCCCCGACGTCGCGGCGTTCCTGACGACCAAGGGCTACCAGGCCAGGGCGATGACCTTCGCGAACACGCTCTTCGTGGACCGCGCGTGGTTCGGTGAGGGAGAGGAAGAGTCCGCCTGAAGTTTGGGTTCCCGCCGCGCGCGGGGCGCGAGTGCCCGGCCTCGCGCGGACGGAGACCGGGCCCTGGTTGGGTTCGTTTCGTTTCGCGTCGGATCGAATCAGACGACGGTGAACTCGGCCCGGGAGGTTCCCGAGGCGGTCCCCTGGGTCACGTTATCGATCTTGATGCTAAGTTGCTGGCCGTCGTCGGTGGACAGCGTGAACGTCTGACCGTTCATCACTCCTTCCATCACGGCCGCCAGGTCGGGGAACTCGAACATGCCGGTCGAGCCCCCCTCGGCCCCGTCGAGGGTTCCCTCGACGTCCACGGACACCTCGCCCACCTGATCCGTCAACACGCCCCGCAGCGTCGCCATGACCCGAGCCTCCATCCTTTTTGGAATCGAATGGTAAGAGCCGCGTCCCGCCCGAGCGTCGATTATCCAGGGCGAGGCGTGGTTCGGGTAGGCGCGACCCGGGTCCAACCTTGAAGAATCTCCAGGGTCGCCGCTCAGCGACGGAGCGCGGCCCCGGCGGCGATGGCGGCCCGGGATTGCTCCACGTCTTCCAGGGCGACCGCGGCGGCCTCGGCGGGCCCGGTTCCCCTGGGGCCCTCGACGACCGCCCAGCGCGCCGGGGCGTCCTCGTCACCGAGCCAACCCCTGAGCACGTCGGCCACGCCGCGGCTGAGTTCCGCCGATCCGTCGCGGTTCAGATGCACCGCGTCGACGAACAGCGAATGGCCAAAGCCCGCGCCCCGGGCGTCGAGCACGTCGAGATGGGGATGACGCGCCCGCACCGCCCTGATGAACCGGGTGTAACGCTCCGCCACGCCCAGCCGTTCACGCTGGGCTTCGACCGCCGGCACGTTCGGCGGCAAGAGCCAGACCACCCGGACGTCATGCTCCCTCGCGAGATTTAAAAGCCTATGAATATAAATGACGTTGTCGGGCCTGCCAAACCAGTCGGGATTGGCGACGATCCTCATGGTCGTGGGGGGGACGTCTCCCTGGTAGTCCGGCGCGGGGGCCAGGACCATCCCGCCGCGGTTGACCGTCCGGTTCCGACCGACCTTGGCGTTCTCCTCGACGTTGGGGCGGGGCTGGCCCTGAAGGTCGGCCAGAACGGCGCGGCGGATCTCACCGCGGCAGCGGTAGGAGGGCAGCGCGCAAGCCAGCGCGGCCCGAGCGAGGAAAATCGGGTCGCGATGCGCCAGACCCAGGTCGAGGCATTCGCGAGGTGAGAGCAATCCTTTCCACTCGCGCTGGTCGAGGAGGTGTGGGGTCTTCTCAAACATGCACTCGGGCTGATAGTCGACGACCACGAGCTTCGGCCTGGCCCCCGCCTCGATCGCCCTGCGAAGCAGAAAGTAAGACGCGCCGGGCCTCCCGTTGAGCAAGGCGAGGCCATACACCCGACGGCCAAGGTGGGCCTGAAGCACCCTGGGGTTCAGACCGAACTTGACCATGCTGTCGCCCAGCAGCAAGACCTCGGCGTTCCGGACGAACGGTCCCGAAGCGTCGCGGGCCGCGGCGTTCCAGTCCAATTCATGAGAACTCATGAAGATCGAGCGATGGCGAGCGACGACCGACTCGCACGCGATCGCCAGGAGGACCGCCCCGATCAACCCAAGGGGCAAGGGCGGAGGCACCTTCCCCAGTGACCTTCGCGTTAGGAACCGGAAACCCAACGGCATGACGCCCCCGTCCTTGAGGATCGCCCGGGAGTCGGACCAAAACCAAAGCGGTTTCGTAGCCTGACCCCGAAGTTTTGTCAATCCGAGGAGGACATGACCGCATGCATGCGAGACGTGACGCCAAGCCCCAGGGAGAAGGCCAGGCGGGAAGCCTGGGATCGCCACCGGGCGAGAACCGGCGGAAATCGAAGGGCCCGCCGGGGACGTCACGTCCGTCCCCGCCGGGCCCGGGAATTCACGTACTCAAAAACAAATCAATAGGCGTCCGCGCTGATGACCTCGCCACCGTTGCGGGTGTGGAGCGACTGATACACCCCTTGCGTCGGCAGGGGAGCGCCACCGACCCCGGTGTAGGGATTGGCGCGGCCGTTGTAGCGAACCTGGAAGGGATTCCACGAGTTGACGGTGTCCTTGATGAAGCGGACCGACCCGTCGCACATCGCGAAATTCGCGCCGCCGGGATGGAAGCTGTTGGCGGTCGCCTTGAAGTTGCAGGCCGCGCCCTGCTCGGGATAATACTGCGGCAGGGCCAGCGCCGCGGCGTACGACTTGAAGAAGTTCGGCGGGAAGATCGCCGCGTAGGTCCCATCGCCGATCAGGCCGGTGGTCCACCAGTTCGGGCTCCACCAGTTCACGCCGGCGGCGGTGGCGACGCGACCGTAGGCTTTCTCACCGACCATGATCGTGTTGCTGGTTCCGTCGGTGATCGAGTTGATGGCGACGACGAATCCGTTGGCGTTGTTGGGGGCGTCGGGGGCGACCGGTCGACCCGCGTGCATGAAGATGCCCTGGTTCTGGGCGACCAGCGCCTGGGGGACCTCGCCGCGGGCGGCGTGGTAGTAGAACACGCCCGAATTGCCGCCGTAGCTCGTGAACGTCATCGGGATCGGGCTGCCGTCCCAGCCGTTGCCGGGCGCGCCCGGATAGCGCTTGTTGATGATCTCGGCGTCGCTGGGGCACCAGAGAATGTTGACGGCGAAGCCGCTGACCGTGCTGTTGGGGCCGTTATAGATAAACGTTTCGGTATTCAAGGCGTTGTAGATGTTGCCCTGTTCGTAGAACTGCGACATCGCCAGGAACGGACCGATCCCCTGCCGAACCCAGGCCCGGCTGGCCTGGCGCATGAAGTTGTCGCCCATGGGGAACGACCCATGAACGTCGTGATAATTGTGCATCGCCAGGCCGAGCTGCTTCAGGTTGTTGACGCACTGCGCGCGCCGGGCGGCCTCGCGCGCCGACTGCACCGCGGGCAAGAGCAAGGCGATCAGTACCGCGATGATGGCGATCACCACCAGCAACTCGATCAAGGTGAACCCGCGACCAGCGTGTCGCTCCCGACCAATCAACCGCATGGAGAACCCCCTTTGAATGACGAATCGAGTCAGCGCCCAATGAGACGACGTCCAGGGATTAAGCGACCTCGTGGCCAGACCGAACGTCGCCTAGCGTTCCGAACCCCGAGGTTTCCGGCGGCGCCCCTCACCCTCCGCCGCGAGACGATCACTTGCCTTTCGCGTTCTTCGACGCGGCCGCCTTCCGCGACGCCTCGATGTCGCGCTGCCTCTCCTCGGCGTAAGGATCGGCCGGGACCTCGGACGGGTCTTTCAACTGTGAGGCGACTTCTGGCGGCTGCTCGAACTTCTGCGAGAACGCGGCGTCCCCCGTCGGTTCACCTCCACATCCCAGAAAAAAAGACGACCCCAGAACCAGCGCGATCCCAAGACCGCCGACGATTTCGCGCGAGGAATGAACACGAGGCATGTGTACGGATCTCCGAACGACGAAAGCGGACAAGTCGACCGTCCTGGGCGACGGCTTAGGGATGCGGCGAGGATCTCGTCGCAACTCCATTCCCGGCGGGTGTGCGCGCTCGACGACCGGCCGTCCCGCGCCAGTTCGCGAAGGGCCGATCGCGCGAAAACTCCCAACCGATTGATGAAGGTCGCTCCCCAAACTTCACCAGGGACCGTTGTGTTATAGTGGGGCGTCAAGGACCACCCTCGATTTTTTTTTCGTCCGCGACCGAGTCGTTCGGAACGTCGCTCTCCCAGGGCGACTTGGCCCCTGGTTTCCGCGTCACATTGGAGGGAAAACGGGCGGGGTGATCTCTGGAAAACCCGCTTCACCGAAATCCCCGAGGCCGCCAGAAGCCGCGGCTGAGGTCGAAGCTCTCGTGAGGCGGTTTCGCGTCTCATTCGGCCAGCGCCGTTAGAATAAGC
>JBFWRA010000477.1:0-4740 GCA_050249155.1 Isosphaeraceae bacterium
CCGTTTTGAGTCGTCACGGCGTCGACCCGAATCGACGTTTTCTCCTGTACGTCGGTGGGCTCAGTCCCCACAAGAACCTGCTCCGATTGATCGAGGCGTTCGCCGTGGCGGGGCTCGCGGACGAGCGCGTCTCGCTGGTGCTCGTCGGCGACCTGGGCGACGTGTTTCACACGCACGTTCCCGAGCTTCGGAACGCGATCGACCGGACAGGGCTCGGCGACTCCGTTCATTTCACGGGGTTCGTCCCCGACGAAGAGCTCGTCACGTTTTACAACCGGGCCGACGCCCTGGTTCAACCGTCTCTCATGGAAGGGTTCGGCCTCCCGCCGGTCGAGGCGATGGCGTGCGGAACACCCGTGCTTTGCAGCCAGGCGGGCTCGCTCCCCGAAGTGGTGGGAGACGCGGGGCTGTATTTCGACCCGACCGACGTGGTCGCGATGGCCAAGGCGTTGCGGAGAATCGTGGACGACCCGGGACTCCGGCTCATCCTCGCGGCGAGGGCGTTCGAGCGCGCCGGGCATTACTCCTGGCCGGCCGCGGCCTCCGCGCTCCTCGACCTTTTCGAGGATGTGTCGCGGGCGAAGGCGGGTCGATCGAGGTCGGTCAACGAACGAGTCTGGAGGCGATCGGCGTGAAGTTTTGCATGTTGAGCACGTTCTTCGGGGCCCATAGCTTCGGTGGGGACGCCGCGTTCGTCGACCGCCTATCGAGAACGCTGGCGCGTCATGGCCACGAGGTCCACGTGATCCACTGCCAGGACGCCTTCGAGGTCTCGCGGAACGGCCAGACGCCCCGCCCTTACGAACCGACACCAGGCGTTCACACGCACACCTTGCGAAGCCGATTCTCGACCCTGTCGCCGCTGGCGACGCACCAAACGGGTCATCCCCTCTTCAAGGCGGCGAAAATCCGTCGCTTGTTCCGCGAGATCGGACCCGACGTCGTCCATTTTCACAACCTCTCGCTGATCGGAGGGCCGGGACTTCTCGGGTTTCCCGTGCCCGGAGCGGTCAAGCTGATGACGACCCATGAGCACTGGCTGGTCTGTCCGCTGACCGTGCTCTGGAAGCTCGGCGCGGGGATCTGCGAGACTCCCGAGTGTGGGCGCTGCAGCGTCAAGGCGGGACGGCCTCCGCAGCTCTGGCGCAAGACCCAGCTCCTCCCACGGTCGCTCGCCCATCTCGACGCGTTGATCTGCCCAAGCCGGTCGACTCAGCGCGAACACCGCCGCAGGGGAATCCGCCGTCCCACCACGCTACTGCCCTACTTTCTTCCAGACGACTTCCCCGGCGGACCCACTCACCCAGCGCCCGAGTTTTCTCGACCCTACGTCGTCGCCGCGGGACGACTCGAATCCATCAAGGGGTTTCAGGACGCCATCGAGGCGGTGCGCGGACTGCCCCACGTCGACCTTCGCATCGCCGGAGGGGGAGGCTTCGAGGCCGAGCTTCGAAATCGCGCCCGGGGAATGGACAACGTCCATTTCGAAGGCAGACTCGACGCCGGTCGTCTCGCCGCGCTCTTTCGAGGGGCCCGCGCGGTCGTCGTCCCTTCCCTCGTTTACGAGACGTTCGGATACGTCGTCCTGGAGGCGTTCGCCGAAGGGACGCCAGTGATCGTCCGGAACCTCGGGGCCCTCCCGGAACTCGTGGCCGAGAGCCAGGGCGGACTCGTTTTCGACACGATCGAGGAACTCGCCAGCGCCATTCGGAGAATCGTCGGCGACCCGGGACTCAGGGACGCCCTGGGTGCCAACGGCCTTCAGGCCAGGCGGGACCAGTGGTCCGAGGCGTCCCACCTGTCCCGATACCTCGGCCTGATCGACGAGCTGCGGAGGGCTCGAAGAACCCGGGTCGATCGCCCTCATGCGCCCAGAGGGCCGATTCGGGACCGACTCGCCGTTCGCGAGACGGTGCCTCCGACCTTTGACGCGGAGCCGCTTCCTCGCGATTGAGGCTCGGGTCACCCGGCTTCGCGGAGAGCGCCCGCGACCTGACGAATCACCCGTTTGACGCCCTGGGCGAACCCCGACCGACTGAACTCTTTAACGTGCGCGAGGCCCGCGCTCCTCAGCGCCGACCGAAGATGCGGGTCGGACGCCAGTCGCGTCATCGCGACCGCCAGCGCCTCGGGTTCCGCGTCGTCGAGGAAATACGCCGCCGCCCCGGCGGCCTCGACCAGGGCGCTCTTGCGGAGCGTGACGACGGGGCAGCCACTCGCCTGGGCCTCCACGACCGGCAAACCGAAGCCCTCATGGTCGGAGGGATAGAGCAGGGCCAGCGCCCCCGCGAGCAGCCCTCTGAGAACCGGCTCGCCCACATGACCCGCGTCGATCACTCCCGAGTGACGGTCCGGCAGGGAGGTGCCTCCCGAAGGTCCGACGAAGACGAGCCAGGTTTTCGGCGACTCGGCTCGGAACCTTTGGAAGGCGGTCAGAATCGCCGGAACGTTGCGCCGTGGGGAACGCTTCCCGACGAACAGGAAATAGGGATCGTCGTTCAGTCCGAGGCCCCCTCGAGCGTCGAGGATCTCCGGATCGCCCGGGTCGCGGGGCCGGAACGTCGGCTCCGGGCCGGGAAAGACCACGTCGACCCGACCGGGATCGACGCGATGAACGCGCGAGACGTCGCTCGCGGTGGCCTCGGAAGGCACGATGATCCGAGTGGCCCGGCGCGCCGCGAGGCGATACCTCCACTGAAACCGCAAGCGAACGTGCCAGGGAAAACCCGCCGGGGCCGACCAGGGGAGCGTGTCGTAAATGACCAGGACCGACCTCCCAAACCAGAACGGAGGGATCAGGTTCGTGGGAGCGAAGAGGAGGTCGTCGGCACGGAGCGACCGCCCGAGCCCCAGTGTCTCCCAGGCCAGTCCTGGAGTTCGAGGGTTCACGACCCGGGTCGTCAGTCCGGCCCTCCCCGCGAACCGAAGGGCGGGTTCGGGGTGTCTCAGAACGAGGAGGACGTCGTCCAGCGGCCAGCCGGTCGCGGTCCAGTCCTCCAGCAAGCCCTCCAGGCAACGCCCGACCCCCGTGCGTCCTGGGGTGAGTCGTTGGCCGTCGATCACCAGTCGCATGGTCGGAACTCCCGCGCGATCGAGGGCTTCGGGGCTGAAATCGTCCCGATCATAGTGGAAGCGTGAACCGCGCCCAGCCGAACTCGTGAGGAACCTCAGGCAAAAAAACCTGGGAAAAAGCCTCCTGGAGGCTCACTCCCGGAAAAAATGGCGTTCGCTCTCTTGCCGGAGGGTGATAGAATGTCGACGTCGTTACTGAATGCGGTGTTTCTCATGACCCTGCCGGCTCGATGCCGAGATTCATCCCTCGCGAGCCTTCCTTCCGTTGGTCTCTCTGCGCTGGTTCGTCTCCCCGAGGTCGGGGCGTTTCCCGGTTCGGACCCTCAGGCGCGTACAGGCCGACATAACTCGCGGACGTCCCTCTGGGCTATCGGGCCCTGAGTCGCCCGCCCGATTGGGCCGTGTTCGTCGCCCGCCGGTTGGGTCCCCCAGGAGCTGAGCTTGAGCGCTTTGATTGAACTGCCAAAGAGTGAGACGGTCACCACCACGGCCGTCGGTGGGTTTGACCACATGAACCTGAGGCCGACCACCCTGGCGGCCTTGCGACGAATGGGATACCAGCAGCCGAGCCCGATCCAGGCTCAGCTCATCACGCCCGCCCTCGCGGGGCGGGACTGTTTGGGGAACGCGCCGACCGGAACGGGCAAGACCGCCGCGTTCCTCGTGCCGATTCTCGAAGCGATCGACGAGAAGGATCGGCATCCCCAGTCGTTGATTCTGGCACCGACCCGAGAGCTGGTTCACCAGATCGGGATGGAATTCGACAAGCTGTCCCACGGCCGCAGGGCCAGGGCGGTCGGGGTCGTCGGCGGAGAGTCGATCCACCGGCAAACCAAACTGCTGGCGGCGGGTTGTCAGCTCGTGATCGCCACGCCCGGTCGACTTATGGACCTCATGGATCGGGGCTCGATCCGGCTGGACCGCGTGAAGTTCGTGGTCCTCGACGAGGCCGACCAGATGCTCGACATCGGGTTCCGTCCCGCCGTCGAGACGATCCTTCAGGCCGTCCCCGCGGATCGGCAGACGCTTTTGATGTCGGCCACGGTCCCCGCGGGGGTTCGCGAGCTGGCCAGGACCTACCTGAACGATCCCCTGGACGTCCGACTGATCCGCGATGACGAGGACGCGACGGTGCCCTCGGTGCGGCAAGCTTACCTGATGGTCCACGCCGAACGGAAGTTCGAGCTGCTGGTCCGGCTGCTCCATCGCGAACAGCCCTCCCGGGCGATTGTCTTCTGCCGGACCAAGCACGGGGCCGATCGTGTCGGTAACATGTTGCGAGGAGAGGGTTTACGTGCGGACGCGATGCACGGGGACCTGAGCCAGGCCCAGCGCAACCGGGTGCTTCACGCCTTCCGGACCGGTCGCTTGACGACGCTGGTCGCCACGGACGTCGTGGGCCGAGGGATCGACGTGACCGGCGTCTCGCACGTCGTCAATTTCGACCTTCCGGAAGATCCGACGCATTACGTGCATCGGATCGGTCGGACGGGTCGGATGGGTCGCGACGGCGCGGCGTTCTCCCTGGTCCTACCCGACCAATCGTCGATTCTCGACCAGATTGAACGCTGTATCGCGCGCTCCCTCGACGCGGACGAGGTGGAAGGGGTTCCAGGACCCGCCCGACGCCTCCCTCCTCCTCCTCGACCCTCCTCGCGACGAGGTCGA
>JBFWRA010000478.1:0-4734 GCA_050249155.1 Isosphaeraceae bacterium
GCCCGCTGTCCATGGGCAAGGCGGCGAGGCTCGGGCCGGTCGATCGCTCGGGATCGTCGTGGCCGACCAGGAGCGTCCCCCGGGCGGGGCGGGCGGCCACCCTGGCATCCAGCTCGGGGTGGGTCGCCAGGTCGTGGGCCAGGGGGTCCGGCCCCAGACTGACCCCTCGAAGGATGACCGGTGTGTCGGGACCTTTCGGCCAGGTCTCCAGATCGAGCCCGACGGCGCGCCAGGCCAGGCTGGGGTCGAGCCCGGCGAGGTCGGCTCGGCGCGCCTCGGCTCCCGCGGGCCCCTCGGCCAGGCCCGGGGTGACGACCGCCAGCGTGAGGCCCGGGGACGTCTCGGCCACGGCGGCGGCCAGGTCGCCGTAAAGCGCCGCGACCCGCTTGGAACGCCAGGCGAGCCAGGGGTTGCGACCCGCCCCGGCGAGGAACCGCGCCCGAGCGTCGAATCGGCCGGGGTCGGAGACCTCCAGGCCAGGCAGTCCTTGCGCGGTCCCCGCCTCGAACGCCTCGCGAACGAACCGGGCGTACGTCGCGTCGTCAAAGCCCGTGTCGGGGCTGCCCGGCAGCGTCGGGCCCTGACCCAGTCGCAGAAGGAGACCGGCGATCGGTGCCGAGGCTTTTCGGACCGCGGCCTCGGCCACCTTGCGCCGCAAGGCGTCATAGACCTCGGGGTGCAACGGGTGATAGGCCGGGGTCGGCCCGTCCGCCTGCCCGCGACGGTCGACCCGCGTCAGACCCCTGGCCAACGCCTCGGCCGTCCCGGGCGCGGGGAGCCCCGGCAGCGCGCCTGGGAATCCTAGTTCCAGCCAGGCGGCGATCTTCTCTCGGCGAAGCACCCGCAGCGCCAGGTCTAGCCGATCGGGGCCCAGCGCGTCCTCGGCCGCCCGAACTTCCAGGGCCTGGCGACGTTCCCGGTCGGCCAGAGCATCCGAGAGAAGAACCAGCGAGGCCCCGACGTGCGAAAGATAGCGAGCCAGGTTCCGTGCCGCCGCGAGAGGATCCGACAACCCCGGTTCGTTGGGCACGCGAAGGCCGAACCGATCCAGGGCCCCCGAACCCGTCAGCGCCAGGCCCAGCCCTCGGACCGAAGGCTCCACGGGGGTTTCCACCGCGGGGGCGGGGTCGAGGTCGGAAATCTCCGCCAGCGTCGCCGAACCGACCTCCACCGTCGAGGTGGCCGATCGATTGACCAGGACCAGAATCGGGTCGGTCGTGTCGGGCCAGACCAGCCAGGAATACGTCGCGGCCGGCCCCTCCGGCAAGATCGGCAACCCCGAGGCGCAGGCGTCCAGCAGCACCCGAGATCCCTGGCCGTTTCTTCCCGATCCCGCCCCAGGACCGACCACCGCCACGCCGAGCCCCGCGGGTTGCCCCCCCGTCACGGTCAGGGTCAGCCTGTGAGGTTTCCCAGGGTTCCCGACTCTCAGCCCGATGGCCGACCAGGCCAGGCCCGTCGGGTCGGCGGGGCCAAGCTTCGCCACGTCCACCCCGACCCGGGTCATCCAGCCCCGAAGCAAGTCCCGGCGCGTCGATTCGACCAGCGCCCCTTCCGGCAACGGCCAGGACGCCACGCCAGGCGACGGCGCAGGCGATCGCCCCGAGGCCGTCGGGCGATTCCCCCTGAGCCTCGAAAAGTCGATCACGTCAGGCTCCGGGAGCCGCTCGGGTTTGGGAGGACCGGCCGCCGGGGGAGGGGCGGTCTCTCCCAGGGCGGCCAGCGTGACTCGTCGGGTGGCCGATCCCGTGCCCACCGTCGTTCCTCGCTTCCCCAGTCGAATCAACCGGCCCAGCAGGCTTCCCGGTTCGGGGGGAGTCAGGGGCTCCCAACGCGCGCGGAACTCCAGAACGTAGGTCCGTTCCCCGGGAGGGATTGGAACGTTCAGCGCGTGGGTCGGCGGGCTGGGCGCGTTGGTCGGCACGATCTCCCGAATCTCGGTCAGCCAGACGGGATCACCCCCCGTGATCGGCCTGAGCGCGACCCCACAGGTCACCACGACCCGCGTCGGCTCGGGGGTCAGCACGGGGAACCCCACGATCACCGGCACCTGCGACCCCGGCGCGAACACGCCGTCGGTTCCCTCGCCGAACCCGACGGAGATCGCGTCCCAGGGCAACCGCTCCACGACGATCTCGACGGGCGACTGAGGTGGCGTGTGCTGAGGCCCTTCGAGGATCGAGACGACGGGGAACCGCATCGCCTGCCCACCCGCCCGAAGAATCAGGCTGGCCCCGATCGGAAGCTCGATCCGCGCACGGACGCGCCCGGAACGCCCTCCCCCCAGGCGTTGGAGCCGCTCCCCTCGCCGCTCAGGCTCCTCTCCCGAAGGCCAGGCGATCGCCTCCAGCACCCGCCCCTCGGACAACTCCAGCTCGACCTCCGGGGCCGGCGGCGCCATCGCCAGCGCCTCCGCCCCCTGGGGAACCGACCAGGAGACCTCGACCGAAAGCCGAACCGGACGCTCCCCACCCGAAGGCGAATCGCGCCAGGCCGCCTCCAGACTCCCCGTCGCCAGGAGCCCGGTCACCAGGAACAGTGCTTGGCGCCATCCATTGCGCATGAAGTGCCGGGGCCTCATACCCCTGGAATCCACGAGCGCCCGCATCCATGCTGGCGGTCGCGGCCCTGGTTTCTTGAACGTTTCGCCGACTCTTCGACAATCGGCCCACCGTGTCCACGGCTCCACTTATTCTGCGGGATTTTCCGTTTTTGGGGAACGCGATGATTCTCGGCGTCGTAGTGGAGGAATTTGAGTAATTTGGATAATTTAAATGAAGAAAAAGGCTTGCGGGTGCTAGGGTGGAACGACCGGGTGACGACCTGGTCTGGGAACAGGAGTTCCCATTTTGAGAGACGTGAGGAAAGGCGGTCCCGGTCCCACGCGGAGATTTGGTAGACTTTGAAGCCGATTTGGGCGGGTCTGACCGGCGACCGCGGCCACTTTTGACGTGACAACCTGGGAGCGACTTGCTCATGTGGACCACGATCTGGCTCATTACCATGGCGTTTGGTCGAGCTCAAGGCCAGGAGCCGACCGACCAACTCGTTCCCGCCGGCTGGCGGGGCAATCCCTGGGGACCCGAGGCGACCAGGGCCCGTGAGAAGGGGATGATTCCTCCCATCGTGCGCACCCCCTCGATGACACGCTGGGAGGAATGGGGCAAGAAGGTCCTACGAGATGGCGACGTCGTCTTTCGACGCGGCGACGCCCGGATTCTTTATGGCCATTTCCCCTTCAGCCGGTTCCTGGCCAACGTCAGCGGCAGCGCCTTCTCTCACACGGGGATCGTCGCGATCGAGGGGGGAGAGCCCGTCGTCTACGACACCACCAAGGCCGGCGTGCGTCGGCAGCCGTTCTACGTCTGGGTGCTCGACAACGCCGGCCCCTTTGGCGTGAAGCGGTTGCGACCCGAGTACGCCGCCTACGTCCCCAAGGCGCTGAGCTTCTGCCGTCAGCTCTTTGAACTTCAACCGCCGTTTGACTATGACCTGAATCCCGACGACACCGCGTATTACTGCGTCGAGATGTGCGACAAGGCGTTCCGGAAAAGTGGACTCCCCCTGGCCCCTCCCGTTCGGCTTGGGGACATGGAGAATATCCAGGAGTTCCCCGTCATCGTCTTCGCATTCCTGCAAATGTCTCCTCTGACGCTCGATCAGCTCGTCTATTTTCCAGGGAACGAACGGCACGGGATCTGGTCGTCCCCCTATTTGACCACGGTGAGCGCGCCGCCGGGCGGGTCGTCCGCGAAGTTGCCGACGAACCTCTCGGCCCTGGCCAGGCTGTTCGCGAGTGAGTCACCCAGGCCGACGACGCCAGGCCCCACGGGCGTCTCGGCGTCGCGATAGTCTGGCGCGGGGAGCGATTCGCGTCGTCGGGAGTCAACGCGCTTCCGGAATCCGACCGGGAAGAGTTGGCGAGACCGCCGTCGATCAACTAAGGTTCGACGATACGGCTGCTTCGCGCCCCCGGTCCCTCCACGCGCCGGTCAGGCGACTGACCGGGTTCTGGAATTGACATGTGGAACTTCAACGTTCAGGCGACCCGCGAGGAATCTCCGCGCGCGCGACGGCGACGTGAACTCCGTCTCGAAGAACTGGAAACGCGGACGCTCCGCGCCGGCGGACTCACGGCGACCTATTACGACGGCCTGAACCTCTCCGCGCCGAGGCTCTCGCGTGTGGACGCCGCGGTGAATTTCACCTGGGGGATGGGCGCGCCGGGCTCGGGGTTCAACGCCGACCGGTTCAGCGCGCGCTGGGCCGGCGCGGTGGAGGTCCCGGCCACCGGAACCTACACCTTCTCGACGCTGGCCGACGACGGGGTCCGGCTCTGGGTCGACGGCCGGCTGATCATCGACAACTGGACGGCGCACCCGCCCACCGAGGATTTCGGCCTGATCAGCCTGGCGGCGGGTCGGAAGTACGACCTGGTGCTGGAGTACTTCGAGTCGGGGGGCTGGTCGACCTGCGTGTTGTCGTGGTCGTCGCCGGCGCTGGCCAAGCAGGTGATCCCCAGTGCGGCGCTCTCGCCCAGGACGGGTTCGGGTCTGCAGGCGACTTATTTCACCGATACGAACCTGAAGGCTCCGCTCCTGTCGCGCGTGGACGCCGCGGTGAATTTCACCTGGGGGATGGGCGCGCCGGGCTCGGGGTTCAACGCCGACCGGTTCAGCGCGCGCTGGGCCGGCGCGGTGGAGGTCCCGGCCACCGGAACCTACACCTTCTCGA
>JBFWRA010000479.1:0-4732 GCA_050249155.1 Isosphaeraceae bacterium
CGAGCCATGAAATTGTCAAAGATTTGAGTGGAAAAAAAATTTTGTGAAGTTACCTTGGATTTTCACCGAGGAAACCGCCGGCACGCGAAACGGACGGCGGTTCCCACTTCCAGGACCCATCACTCCACACGCTCGCATCGTCCCGGTTCCAGGGTCGGGAGATCGATCATTCCACGTCCCGACCTGTCCTTGAGACAGGACTCGTCAAAACCCCGATCGAGGGGTTTCGAACGCGCTGATCGCCCCTGAAGCGAAGGTTCGATTCGCCAGAGGATCAGCCACTCCGTCTTTCCCCTCCCTTACGACAGGTACTCGAATCGTGAAAAATGCATGCATGATTGATTGGCGGCGTCCGGTGGTCACGCTTCTAACCGGGTCGCTCCTTGGTTCGTTCTCCGTCGCCCTCTGGGGCTGTGGAGGCGAACCCGGCGACGTGGCGGGTCGGGGATCGGTCTCGATTCCCAGGGCGGGGGCCGCGGTCGTGGACAACACGAAGGGGGACCCCAAGGCCAAGGTGAAGGCCCCCGCATCGCGCCGCAAGTTGAGCAATTGATCGAGGGATATCGACGGGACGCATGTCACCGTCCCGTGTTCTGGATCGCGATATCGTCGCCGGTTCGTTCCCTAATCGTCCCATTGTGAATTGAAGAGGAGTTCTCGCATGCGAAATCGTCGAGAGGGCTTCCGCGGGTTCACGCTCATCGAGCTTCTGGTCGTGATCGCCATTATCGCGGTGTTGATCGCCCTGCTGTTGCCCGCGGTGCAGGCGGCGCGCGAGGCGGCTCGTCGCGCTCATTGCACGAACAACCTGAAGCAGATGGGACTGGCCCTGGCCAATTATGAAAGCTCCAACGGCTCACTGCCGATGGCGTTCCACTACCAATGGTATCCCTCGGGCTCGCCCAACGGGGTGACCGCGGCGGACAGCTTCGGTCCGCTGGTCGCGCTGCTGCAATACTACGAGCAGAGCAACGTGTTCAATTCGTTGAATTCGAGCCTCGGCATGTTTTGCGACGCGAACGCGACCGTCAGCGGCTCGTCGATCAGCACGCTGTGGTGCCCCAGCGACGGCACTCTGAGCTCGGCCTCCCACGTCTACGCCCCCGGCGAGGTCTATAACAACCTGCCTTACCCGATGCGATACACCAACTACAATGGGTGCATGGGGTATCTCATGGGGCGCGTCAACGGAGCCCCGGGCACCACCGCCCAGCGCACGGCCTCGATCCTGCAGCAGAACGGCCTGATCATCACCAACGGATACGGCACGGCCGGAGTGGCGGCCTTCCCCACCCGCGCGGGGTGCACGCAGTCCCCCGTCTCGCTCGCCGCCATCACGGACGGAACCAGCAACACCATCGCCTTCAGCGAGCACGCCCACGGCCTGCTCTCACAGGCCGACGGAACGTTCCACGACTGGGGATGGTGGACCTCGGGGAACTTCGGCGACACCGTCTTCACCACGTTTTATCCGATCAACCCCCAGCGCAGGATTCCGCATTCCACGTCGATTCCCTTCGACCAGGGCGGACCGTACATCAACGCCGCGTCGAGCTTCCACCCAGGAGGCGTGAACGTCGCGATGGCCGACGGCTCGGTGCGATTCATCAAGGAAACGATCAATTCCTGGAGTCTCAATCCGACCACCTACCTCCCGACGGGAGTGAGCATCCTCGGCGGAACGGGAGTCTTCACCCTGAACGCCGGCACCACCGTCGGCGTCTGGCAAGCCCTCTCGTCCAGGGCCAGTGGCGAAGTGATCAGCGCCGATTCCTACTGACGAATCTCCCGTCAGGAAGTCCAACAGACCGCGTCGGGCGAAAAGCCAGGCGGTCCGGGGAGACCACTCTCCCCGGGCGACCTGGCTTGTTTCGCCTTGGAAATCGGTCTCACGCGGGTGGGTTGCGCGCCTGGCCGTCAATCCCGGATACGCCGACGCGGTGAGGGTGAGATGGATTCGCGATGGAGGATATGATCGTGATTTAAAAACGTGTGGAGGTCGTTCAAGGAGTCTTTCTTCTCAGTCGCCAGACGTCCGCCTTCATGTTGTTGCCGGCGACCATCCAGAGGCTACCATCGTGGACGAACACGCTGGCCGCGTGGCGCGGCGCCCAGGGGGTGTTTGGGACCTCGAACCAGTTCGCGCCGTCCTGGGAATACCAGACGTCATTCCGGTTGCCGCCGACCTCGTTGTAGCCTTCCAGGACCCAGAGGCGACCGTCGAACACGGCCACGTCGTGGTACTGGCGGGGAAACCACGGGGCCGCGGACGTGTGTCGCGTCCACGAGACCCCGTCCTCGGAACTCCAGACGTCGTTGAAGTATTTGCGTCGCGGCGTGTTCGGCGTGTCGTACGTCCCTCCCCCGAGGACCCAGATCCGTCCCTGGAAGACGGCGCTCCCCCCGATCATCCCGCGCTGGGGCCAGAAGGGCTCGCGCGCCTCGACCTTCCGCCAGTTGAGCCCGTCGGCCGAGTTCCAGAGATCGCGGTGGAAAACCTCCTTCCAGAAGGCGATTTGCGGGATCGTCTGGCCACCCAGAACCCAGATCTTGCCATTGTGGACGACCGTGTGGTGCAGCGCTCGGGGGCCCCAGGGAACCGGCCTGTCCTTGTTGACGAGAGTCCAATGAACTCCGTCCTCGGAGTTCCACACGTCAAAGTGATAATGTCCTTGATTCACGTCTCCGCCGATGATCCACATCTTGTCGTTGAAAACGGCGTACCCCGCCGTGTGGCGACCCTCCCAGTCCCTGGTGGGGTCGAACAGGCCTCTGCGTGAGAACGTGTTTTTCCTCACCGCGATCCAATCGATTCCGTCCTGGGAACTTCGCACCTCGTTGACGCAGTACCGCGGAAAATTGGCCTCGTCGTTGCTATTCCAACCACCCAGAAGCCACATCCGCCCCTTGAACGTGAGCGCCCCCGCGCCGTCGCGCCAGGGGAACCTCGCGTCCTCGGTGACACAGGTCCATTCATATTCAACCTGATCGGATCTTTTAATCGCTTGTGGCGACTCGAACCGGGTGGTCTCCCCACCCGCGTCGGCGACCGCCAGCCGGCGAATCCTCATGTCCGAGGATGGATCCTCCCCCGCGAAGCGCACCGAACCCGACGAGCGCGGGTCGTTCGTGGCCTGGGGCTCGTCAGCGTCGTTGGAAAGTCCCGCGTCGATGTTCGGCCCGATGACGCGCGATGCGATCGGCCGAGGGCCAACCTCGCGGCCAACCGCGCCGGGGCGCTCGCCGTCAGGAGGCCAGAATCGCGGCGAGGCGACCGACTCCCGCGGGGCGAGGACGCCCT
Organism: Isosphaeraceae bacterium; assembly: GCA_050249155.1. Classification (GTDB taxonomy): domain Bacteria; phylum Planctomycetota; class Planctomycetia; order Isosphaerales; family Isosphaeraceae; genus JBFWRA01. Next base: position 3,302 of record JBFWRA010000479.1, read on the forward strand.
GGCCACCGAGCGACGTCGTCACGTAAAGGAGAAGAATGCGGAATCGTTGACGCATGGCCAGGCTCCCGCCCTCGCCGTCGATCACCGTGAACAAGAGACCCGCTTGGCTCCCTACGATTTCAAAAGAGGCTCGCGCGCCAGGGACCCGATTGCAAGAGCCCGAACGCTCGAATCCGACGGAGGGGATCGCGGCCGGAGGATCAAGCCCACGCGCCCCAATATCCCCAACGTTCGCAAAGTTGGAGAGAATGCGAGCGCGGACCACCGCGCGCCTCGAACCAACCTCGCCGCCCAGGCGAGACGTCGCGAAACTCGTCGCGTGTTCTCAGGTCGTCGGGTTCGGTCGGCGAGCGTCGGGGGTGGGGCGACGTTCAGGGCGGACGTCGGTCAGCCTTCGTTCGCGAGGATCGGCGCGACCGTTGCCCCGGGTCGGCGCGGGGTTGCGATTTCTTTTCTTTTGGGGGACGTCTTGCTAAACTTCTCCCAATCGTCGCCGACAGGGCGTCGGTTCCAGACCGATGCGCCGTAACCTTCAAGACTCACTCGCGACGGGCCTCGACGGGCTCCCCTGGGGCCTTCGTTCCGTTTGACGATCGGTGCCTGCCCAGGTCAGGAGAGGACTTTCCGTGCCGCAGAACGACCGCTACTTGTTCACCAGTGAATCGGTCTCGATGGGCCACCCCGACAAGATGGCCGACCAGATCTCCGACGGTATCCTCGACGCCATCTTCGCCCAGGACCCCCAGGCCAGGGTCGCCTGCGAAACCCTGCTGACGACCGGGCTGGTCGTCGTCGCGGGCGAGATCACCACCACCGCCTCGGTCGACTATCCCAGCGTCGTCCGAAAAGTCGTCGAGGAAATTGGTTACACCTCCAGCGAGATGGGCTTCGACGCGAAGACCTGCGCCGTCATGGTCGCGCTGGGCAAGCAGTCCCCCGACATCGCCCAGGGAGTCGACGCGAACGCGAGCTCCGGCAAGGACGTCGGCGCGGGTGACCAGGGGCTCATGTTCGGCTACGCGGCGAACGAGACCCCCGAGCTGATGCCCACCCCCATCGCCCTCTCGCACCGCCTGATCAACCGAATCACCGAACTGCGCCAGAACGGCACGATCAAGTGGCTGAGGCCCGATAGCAAGAGCCAGGTGACCGTCGAATACGTCGACGGCCGCCCCGTCCGGATCGACGCCGTGGTGATCTCGACCCAGACCGACGAGACCCCCATCGAGGAGATCCGCAAGGTCATCAAGGAACAGGTCATCCTCCCCGTCCTGCCCAAGGAGATGATAGACGCCGACACCAAGGTCTACATCAACCCGACCGGAAGGTTCGTGGTCGGCGGCCCTTGCGGGGACGCCGGCGTGACCGGGCGCAAGATCATCGTCGACACCTACGGCGGCATGGGCCGGCACGGCGGCGGCGCCTTCAGCG
>JBFWRA010000480.1:0-4730 GCA_050249155.1 Isosphaeraceae bacterium
GACGCCGGCACCTACACGGTCTTCGCCACGCTCCGGAACCCCAACTACGCCGCCCCGGACGCGACGGCCACCCTGATCATCAGCCCGGCGACCCCGACGATCGCGTGGGCTACGCCCAAGGGCATCGTGTTCGGCACGCCCCTCGGTTCCGCGCAGCTCAACGCCTCGTCGAGCGTCCCAGGCACGTTCACCTACGCGCCGGCCGTGGGCACGGTCCTGCACGCCGGATTGAACCAGGCCCTCTCCGTGACCTTCCGGCCGGACGACGCGGCCAACTACCGCGCCGCCGCGGCCGAGGTCCGCATCGACGTCGCCCCGGCCCTGCTCACGGTCAAGGCCGACGACAAGAGCAAGGTCTACGGCGCGGCCAACCCGAACTTCACGGCCTCCTACAACGGTTTCGTCCCCGGCCAGGGGCCGGAGTCGCTCGGCGGCATGCTCTCCTTCGGCACCGAGGCCACCCCCGGCAGCCACGTCCGATCGGGGGGCTACCCGATCGTTCCCGGCGGGCTGACCTCCACCGACTACGCGATCCAGTTCGTCCCCGGCACGCTCCAGGTCACCCCCGCCCCGCTCGTGATCACCGCCGACAACAAGAGCAAGGCCTTCGGCGCGGCCCTGCCCGCCCTCACGGCCACGTACTCCGGTTTCGTCAACGGCGACGGCCCCTCGAATCTCGCGGTCCCGCCGAGACTGACGACGACGGCCACTTCAACGAGCCCCGTGGGCAGCTATCCCATCGTGGCGAGCGCCGCCGCCTCGGCCGACTACGACATCGTCTTCCGAGACGGGACGCTGAGCGTCACGCCCAATCAAATCGTCCTTCCCCCGTGTGCCTCGCCGTGGTGCCTGCTCGCAAAGGCCCGCACGGATTTCGTGACGACCCTGTATCGCGCCATTCTGGGCAGGGCCCCCGAGCCCGCGGGCCTGGCCTACTGGGTGAGGACGCTCGCGAGGGGAGTTCGCCCCCAGTCCGCCGCCCTTTCATTCTGGCGGTCGAACGAACGTCGCGACCTCATCCATCACGGACGTGCCCCCAAGACCACGTTCGCGGCCGCCCTGAGCGACGCGCTGCGGGCCGGGAGCTACCACCTCGTGACCACCAGGCTCCACCCTATTGGTCCTTGTCACCTCTTCCGATCACGACATGTCCCTCCACGGTGATCGGCTGTCACGGCCGGGTCCACCTGCTGTGCGGGATGACCCCCTACGTCCTTCGTGACCCCAGTCCTATCGAGGCCCGAAACACCGATCGCCGCGGGGGCATGGGGGAAACCTGGATCCGCGACACGTTCACGCGACGAGACCGGGCGAAGGCGCCCGCCGCGGCCCTCGTCGTTGATCATAGGGTACCGCCCAGATTCCTGCGAAAATATGCTCTAAGCGTTTCTGGGCCGTCTGGTGTGCTCCGACGGCCTTTTCCGCGAAGTTGCGGCCCATGAAGGGCGTACGGTGCTCGTCGGGCTATGAAATGGCCGTTCGGCACTTTTTCCGCCGGGATTTCGGCTATGAAAGCCAGAGCATTTCATAGCCATCTGCGCTCTAAAGAAACGGTCGTTTTTCTAGACCACATGGGACCATCCATGACGCCACTCTCGTTCTCGCGGAGACAGATGATCCGCGAGGCGTCCCTGACCGAGGCCGACCTGGTTCAGATCGCCCAATGTCGGCGCGACCACAACCGACTGGGGTTCGCCTATCAGATCGGCTTCGTCCGACTGTTCAGCCGCTTCCCGGAGCAGCAGCCCCTGGAAATCTGCGACGAACTGTTGGGCTTCGTCGCGATGCAACTGAACACCGATGTCACCAGCCTCGATGGGTACGCGGCCCGTCAGCATACGGTCTCGGATCATCAGGCGCGCATTCGTGACTACCTGAATCTGGTCGTCTTCGACCATGAACAGGCTGGAGCCCTGGAACGCTTCGTCTTCGAGGAGTCGTGTCGCCTGGAGCAGACGGCCTCGCTCGTCGCACGTGCCCGTGAGTTCCTCAAGGAGCGGCACGTCCTGTTCCCTGCTGAATCGTCGCTGCTCCGCCTGGTCACCGAGCAGAGGAAGCGGGCCCGCGGACACATCGTTTCCAGGCTGGCCGAGGGGCTTACGCCTGGCGTGGCGAAGACCCTCGATGACCTCCTGGAGGTGAAGGAAGGGGAAGCGATTTCCGGGCTCCAGTCGCTCAAGGCCAACCCGGCCAAGCCCTCGCCGGCCGCCATGCAGGGCCTTGCCGACAAGCTCAACGCCATCGAGGCCACCGGCGTCCTGGCCGTCGATCTCTCCTGGCTGAACGCCAACTACCAGCGCGCGTTGTTCCACTACGTCCGCAAGTGCTCGGCGGACCGGCTGCGCGAGGTCACCCGGCCGCGACGCCTCGCGTCGCTCGTCTGTTTTCTCCGGCAGAGCTACCGCGACGCCGTCGATCAGGCAGTGGACATGTTCGACAAGTTCCTCACCCGGACCCACACCCGGGCGGAGCACGAACTGAGCGACCAGATGCGCAGCCAGCGTCAGACGATCAAGGCGGCCCTGGCCGCGCTGCGCGCCCTGGGGGCGATCATCCTGGACGACTCGGTCGGCAACGCCGTGTTGCGTCCGCGGTTGTTCGCCGCCGTGCCCCGAGACACCCTGGAGGCCCAAGTGGCGGGGCTGGACGAGTGGGTCACCGGCAAGAAGAGCGACGTGTTCCACGGCCTTGTCCGACGGTTCAGCCACCTCCGGCAATTCTCGCCGGTCCTGCTTCGCGCCTTGGAATTCATCCCGGACGCCGGCGACGCCGAGGTTCCCTCCCTGGAAGCCATTCGGGTCCTCAAGGAGATGAACGCCGACCTGAAACGGAAACTCCCCGAGGACGCCCCCACGGACTTCATCCCGAAGTGACTCTCGCCCTTCGTCGTTACCGACGGCAAACCGGACCGGAAGGCCTGGGAGTGTGCCCTGCTGCTGAAGCTCCAGGATGATCTGCGGTCGGGCAATCTCTCGGTCAAGCACGGCAAGCGGTTCGGCCGGTTCGAGGACTACTTCCTCCCCAAGGAGCGGTGGGAGCCGCTCCGGGAGTCCTTCTTCCAACGATCCGGCCTGCCCGCCGACCCCAAAGATGTTCCCGGCTACCTGACGAAGCGCCTGAACACGGCCTACGACCTCTTCGTCAAGACGGCGCCCGGCAACACCTACGCCACCGTGGAGGAGGACGCCTGGCACCTGTCCAAGGACACCGCCGAGACGTTGAACGCCGCGGCGCAAACGCGGCTGGGCGACCTCAGGAAATGGCTGGCCGAGCACATGCGGACGGTCCGGCTGCCGGACCTGCTCATCGAGGTTGACAACGACCTGCGCTTTACGGACCACTTCGTGCCCCCGGCCCAGCGTGGCGGGCGTGACGCCGAAGACGTGTGCCAGGTCCTCGCCGTCGTGCTGGGGCACGGCTGCAACATCGGGCTGCACACGATGGCCCAGATCACCCAGGGCGTCACCTACAAGCAGCTCAAGCGAGTCAGCGACTGGCAGATGACCGAGGAGGCGCAGCGCGCCGCCCTGGCGGCGCTGGTGCATGCCATCTCCCGTCTGGATACCACGATTCACTGGGGCGAAGGCCGCACCTCGGCCAGCGACGGCCAGCGGTTCGCCATGCCCCGCGAGGTCCTGCAGCAGACCTACAGCACCCGGTTCAGCGACTTCGCCCTGGAGTTCTACTCCTTCATCGCCGACAATTACGCGCCCTTCCACAGCCTGCCCATCGAGTGCACCGACCGGGACTCGGCGTTCGTGCTCGATGGCCTCTGCTACAACGAGAGCGACCTGGAGCTGGAGGAGCACTACACCGACACGCACGGCTACACGGAGATCAACTTCGCCGCGTTCGCAATGCTGGGAAGGCGGTTCTGCCCCCGCATCCGCGGCCTCCAGAAGCAACGCCTCTACCGCCTCGACGCCGGACGCGACTACGGGCCACTGGCCGGCCTGGTGGGCCGTGCCGACCGCACGATCGACCCCCAGGTCATCGTCGAGCAGTGGGACCGGATGGGGCAGTTCCACGCGTCTCTGGAGCGTGGTCACACGACCGCGTCGGTGGCGCTGAAGCGTCTCGCCTCGTGCACGGCCAAGAACCGCTTCTACCGGGCCAACCGCGACCTGGGCCGGATCTTCAAGACCGAGTTCCTGCTGAGCTATCTGTCCGAGCCCCAGTTGCGGTCCCGCATCCGTCGGGGATTGCTGAAGGTCGAGCAACTGCACGCCCTGGCCCGGGACGTGTACTACGGGCGGCGGGGGCGGATCAACGCCCGGGAGCTGCACGAGCAGATGAACTCGTGCAGCTGTCTCACGCTGATCCTGGCGTGCGTGATCTACTGGCAGGCCAAGGAGATCTCGCGGGTCGTGCGCTGGTGCCAGCCCGGGGAGGGGGAGGAGGAGGTCGACATTGCGATGCTGGGGCACGTCAGCCCCATCGAGTGGGACAACGTCATCCTGTACGGCCAGTACGTCCTGGACCGCACCCAAGTCCGCTGAGAGTTAGGGCGCACCCATCCAATCGATTCGTCTCGGCGACGATCTTAAAGGATATTTTTGCAGCAATCTGGGCGGCACCCTCTCTTGTACCAGAGCGCCAGCCCGCCGCGGTCCCAGTAGAGGACCTTGATGCGATCGCGGCGGCGGTTGCGGAAGACGTGGAGGTGCCCCGAGAGCGGGTCCTGGGCGATCTTGTCGCGGACGAGTTGCGAAAGGCCGTCAAAACCCTTG
>JBFWRA010000481.1:0-4725 GCA_050249155.1 Isosphaeraceae bacterium
CGGGAGCCGTTTGAGCGGACGGGGATTTCCGGCGACGCCCGTGGGCGGGTTTCGAGTTTTTGAACCGAAAAGTCAACTTTTTCAATTTTTTTAGAGAACTTTCGCCCTGTTCCTGGCACTATGCCTGTAGGTGTCTCTAGACGACGTTGCGCGCCATCGCCACGTGAACCCTCACGACGTGAGCGCGGCGGGCTTGATCACCAGAACACTCCTGGGAGTTTCACGATGCTTCGTCGAGTTAGTCCCGGCCTTTTCGCGGCCTTGTTCCTGTGCGTCACACCGGCCGCTCGCGCGGATATGTATTTGACGACGCTCACAGGTGCCGCCGAAGCGCCTCCCAACGCCTCACCAGGGTTGGGCGTGGCGATCGTCACCTTTGATCCCGTCGCGCACATTCTTCGGATTCAAACGACCTTTGGCGGATTGCTGGGCACCGTGACGGCGGCCCACATTCACGCGGCGACCGCGACTCCTGGAGCGGGCACCGCCGGCGTGGCCACCCAGCTCCCGAGCCTCACGGGGTTCCCCACGGGCGTGACGCTCGGGGCGTACGATCACACGTTCGACAGCAGCCTGGCAGCGACCTGGAATCCCGCCTACATCGCCGCCAACGGTGGAACCACCGCGGGTGCCGAGGCCGCGCTGCTCGCCGCGCTGAACGGCGGCAAGGCTTACCTGAACATTCACACGTCCTCGTTCCCCGGCGGCGAGATCCGTGGGTTCCTCAGTCCCGTTCCCGAACCGTCCCAGTACGTGCTGGCCCTTCTGGGCGGGATCGGATTCCTGGCGACCCGGCTTCGCCGGACCCGCCGTTGAGAGACAGGCGGGAAATCACTCCCGGCCTTCGATTTCAACCCAGGGTGCCCGGGTCACGATTCGCTCCGACCCGAGCGGCCCAACCTCGGAAATCCGAGACGTCCTCACGAGAAAGCCTCAAACGACGTCGGGAGCCGTTGCGAACCCAACGGCTTTCGACGTCGTTGACCTGATACGCGAGCGAATTCAAACGCATCGCAGGGTCATCGGCACTCCCGGATACGGCCGCGAGCAACGCATCGGCTGAGGTTTGACGACCGACCCGGGAACGAGTCGAAATCGAAAGGATGGGACCAGTGTCGCGAGAATGAGGATGGCCTCCATCATCGCGAATTCCTGGCCGACGCACTGGTGCGGCCCACCAAGAAACGGAAACCAGGCGAATCGAGGCCAGCCTTCGGATCGGTCGGGATGAAATCGATCCGGGTCGAACCGTTCTGGGTCCGGCCAGAACTCGGATGCCGGTGTGTCACGTAGGGGCGAAGGACGATCTTCGAACGCGCTGGAATAGGAAAGCCTCCGATCTCATCGGCGGCGACGACGTCGCGGATCACGCCATGGACGGGGGTATATAAACGTAACGACTCCTGGATGACTCTTCGAGCGAAGGTCGACCGCGGGACGTCCGCGGCCGTCGGCGCGCGACCACCGAGCACCTCGTCGAGCTCGGTCCGAAGCTGAGCCTCGGCCTCGGGATTCTGGGCGGGCAAGTACAGAGTTCAGGCGAGCGCGACGGCCGTCGTCTCGTGCCCCGCCCCGATCATCGTGAGGACCTGATCGCGCGCTTCCCGATCGCTGAGTCGTTCGCCGGTCTCCTCGTCACGACTGGCCAGAAGCATCGCGAGAAGGTCGCTGGAATCGTGACAGGGCTCCCGCCGCTCCTGGCCGATCCTTTGAATCAATCCATCCAAGAACCGAATCGCGCGGCGCGCGTGAAGGTTCCGGGGCGTGGGTATGGCCAGCGGCACGGGAACGAACGAGTTGACACGGCGTTCGAGGTATTCCAGCGAGGTCGTGACGGCGGCCCCGATCCGCGGGGCCTCATCCTTGAGCTCGATGCCCAGTAACGCCCGACCGACGATCCGGAGCGTCAGGGCGACGAATTCCGCGGCGACGTCGACCGGGCCCGAGGATAGGGCTGGCTCGCGACGTCCGTCAACCTGGTCGCCCGCCTGATTTCTCATTCCAATACGCGACCGCGGCGACCGGTTCATGGCCGCTCGCCGCGGTCGTTGGGATTGACGGAGTCGGCGCGAATGGCCAGAACCGTCACCAGGTTCTGCTGGCTTCCTCAAGTTCCTTCTGGGCCTGCTCTTTCGTGAAGCCGTACCGCTCCTGAAGTTTGCCCAGGAGTTGATCTTTCTTGCCAGCGATCTGTTCCAGCTCGTCGTCGGTCAGATCACCCCACCTCTCGCGCACCTTGCCCTTGACCTGCATCCAGTTGCCTTCGAATTGATCCCAGTTCATATCCAACTCCTCGAAACAGGGGACGTTGAGACTCGCTCCCGAGGGCCACGTGGCCCTCGGGAGTCACGATGCGCGGCGAGCGTCAAGGACGATCGGTCCTTGGCCTTTCATCCGAGTCGATTCCCGGGCCTTTCATGCCGAAGTATCGATAAACCTGATCGGTGTAACCCGCTCCCAGCAGGGTCGCGTACTTGTCCCCCTCGACGAGCGGGGCCTTCTCAAGTTGCGACTTGGTGACGTCGATCGTCGCGTTGACGGCGGTGTCCTCGCGGTTGACGGTCAGACGAAGCTTCTCCCAGGGAACCGGAATGAAGCTCGTTCCGATGTTGAGCACGCCGCCGCGTCCGAGAATCGCGAAGGCCACCCGGTCGTTCCGATCCATCAAGAGGTCCTCAACCTCGCCGAGGCCCTCGTCGCGGGGGTTCTTGACGTTGGCGCCGATGAGCTTCGAGGCGCGGAGGACGATCGCGACGGGACGTCGCGCGGTCGCGGCGTCGGTCTCGTTCGCGTCGGACTTCGCCGTGTCGCTGGCGGGCATTCGGAAGAACATGTGGACCTTGTCGATCCACTGCGCGTTGGTCAACTCGCGGTAGTTGTCATATTGGAACGTGGGAGCCTGTTCCAGGGCGGTCTTGGTCATGGGAAGACTCAAGCCCCATCGACCGTTCGCGTAGCGCACCCCGAGCGCTTCCCAGGGCACGGGGAAGTGGCTCGCGCCGATGCCGACGACGCCTCCGCGACTCAAAACGACGTACAGCGGCTTGCCTTCCGGCGTGAAGATCAGGTCCTCAACGTTCGCGAGCGATTCGTTGGTCTTGTCGAAGACTTCCGAATCCAGCAGGTCCGAGACTTTTCGTATTTCGCCAAGCGAGGCGCGAGAGTCCTGGGAGGCAGGCTCCGCTTGCGCCGCCAGGGCGGCGAACGGGAGGGACAGGATCGCGAGACTCATGATCATTTTCAAGTGAGATTTCATGGATTCAATCTCCTGGTGGATGAGATGGACTTGCCGTCCTCGGGAATGGATGGGGGGCCGTCACGCGGGTGATCAACGCGACGATCGGCCGTGGTCGGTGTGCCTCGCCATTTCTCGACAGGCCTCGGCGCACTTGCGGCACTCCTCCACGCATTCTTTCATGACCGCGCCGTCCATTCCCTCACAGGTCTTGGCGCATTGCTCGCAGGCCTTGGCGTTGGCTTCGTGGGCCAGGGCCGCCAGGGGGCTATGACAGGCCGCCTGGTGATAGGTGTGGAGACAGAAGGTCTCGCAGGCGATCGTCATGGCTAGCGCCGCCGCGTGCCGTTCCGAGTCGCCGCTGCCCTTGCGAAGCTGCCCGAGGCAGTGCGCGGCCGCGTCCGCGCACTTCCGGGCGCAACGAGCCATCGTTTCCATGTGCGCGTCGTCATGATGGTCGGCGGCTCTGGCGTGGGTTCCGCCCATGGCGAGCGTCCCAACGGCCCCCGCGCCTAGCATTCCCAACATGTGTCGTCGATCCACGATGGCACTCCTGAAGTCGGCGGAACCAAAAGGTCGAGGCCTCCCGTCCGATCGGGCTTGGCCCTCCGTCCTCGGGTGTTCCGTGTCCCCGACGAACGAGAGGATTCTCGTCGCAAGAAGCGTGCCGACGAACCTGATCCCCCGCGACCGACGGTCGGCCCGGAGCGACAAGTCAAGTCACAATCCAGGAACGAGGCAAGAAAGTCGGCGCGCGTCCTCCCCGATTCTCCAAAACGCCCCAGGCGGATTCCCTGAATCACTCGCGACTCGGTATGCTTGACCCCCCGCTGCGTAGTCCGCTGCGCACCCCCCGCGCAATGGAATTCATCCCCTCGAAGAGACGAGGCGCGGACCTGGCCAATCGGTGAGGGCGACGGTCCACGGGCCTGTGGAATCACCGTTCCACCTGTGATGAATCGCGTCGCGATTTCAAAAAAATCGCGTCACAAACGTCGCGAGAAACTTCTCAAACGGGCGTCAAGGAGAAAGGCTCGCCGGCGATCGCGACGATTTCCCGAGACGCCCTCCGAACTCCTTTTCCCGAGCCCTCGTCACCGGCGAGCACGCCGACCGAGGTTTCCCACCCCTCCATGGAGCCACTCGACGATGCGACCCTGGTTGACCTCACGGTCCCCCTTCCGACGACCCGCTCGCTCCTCCTCGACGCGGCTCCCAAGACGTTTCGTCCCGCTGGCCGAATCCTGTGAATCACGGTTGTTGCTCTCGGAGTTCCGGGTCAACTCGTACACCACGGGGAGCCAGATCCGCTCCCAGACCGCCACGACGGCCGACGGCGGCTTCGTCATCGCATGGACCAGCCAGGGCCAGGACGGGTCCGGCAACGGGGTCTACGCCCTGAGATTCGACGCGCTGGGCGCGCCCGTCGGCTCGGAGTTCCGGGTCTACTCCCACACCGACGGGGACCAGTTCCTGCAAGCCGTCGCCAT
>JBFWRA010000482.1:0-4720 GCA_050249155.1 Isosphaeraceae bacterium
GCGCGGGTACGTGGAGATATCGTGAAACTTTCGAAAGATCACGAACCGCCTGGAGCAAGTCGTCGGTCATGTCGTTCGGGAAGTTCGTCACGAATTTGATCCGTCGCAGGCCGTCGAGCTCTTGAAGATCGGCGAGGAGGTCGGAGAGGCGATACGTTTTCCCTCCGGGTGACGTGTGGCGGTAGCTGTTGACCGTCTGACCGATCAGGGTGATCTCCTTGACTCCCTGGTCGACGAGTTGGCGGGCCTCCGCGAGGATCACGTCGGGAGGTCGGCTCTGTTCGGGCCCTCGCACGGCGGGAACCACGCAATACGTGCAGAACTTGTCGCAGCCCATCATGACCCGAACGAACGCCTGGAACGCGTTCGGTCGCATGGCCGGTTCGCGAAGTGGATCATACTCGGCGAAGCTCGCCGTGACGGTCTCTCGGGCACCACCCGTTCTGGGGAGACTCACGGCGATCTGCGGCCTACCTTCGACCTTCGCGGTCACCAGCAGCTCGGAAACGCGGCCGAGTTGTCCGGGGCCGATCACGACGTCGACGTGAGGCGCGCGTCGCAGGATTTGAGTCTGATCCTTCTGAGCCATGCAACCAAGGACGCCAATCGTCACGTCGGGTCGGCTTTCCTTGATCCGGCGGATGCGCCCCAGCGCGGAATAGATCTTGTTTTCCGCCTGTTCCCGGACCGAGCAGGTGTTGTAGAGAATCGTGTCCGCCTGTTCGAGGTCGTCGGTGAGTTCGTACCCCTCCTGGCGCAGCTTGCCCACGACGAGCTCGCTATCGAGCACGTTCATTTGGCAACCCACGGTCTCGACGTACAGTTTCTTGCGGGGGCCCGGCATCGATCAAGGCTCCGGTCGGCGAAGGCTTCGGAGTGGACGCTGGGCGGGAATCGAGCCCGAAGCGCGAGCCTCGGCCCGTTGGTTCGACGTCCCGAGCATGAATTCTAACATCGGGCAAGCTGTCTGGGAACCGCGACACGGGCGTGTCCAAACCTCGGAGAGGGGCGCGGGCGACCTCAAGGCGTGGAATGAGGACCGAAACGGTCGCCGGGGTCGACCCGGTGTCCCCGTAGGAATTCAGACACGGGCATCGCCCGCTTACCTGGAATCTGGACCGTGAGGAGCGAAACGGTTCCCGTGCCCGCGGCGACTCGAAGTCGGTCTCCCGAGGCTTCAATCACCTGGCCCGGCGTGGCGGTCGTCTCGGAGTGGTGCGCCTGGCTTTTGTGAACGATCACACGCAGGGGTTCGGCCCCTGGAGGATCGGCCCGATGAAGATACGAGGAGGCGATCGGCCAGGGTTGCATCGCTCGAACCAGGTTATGAATCGTGATCGCGGACTTTGACCAATCGATCTGACCATCCTCTTTCCGAAGCTTGGGAGCCCTGGTCACCCTGGACCGGTCCTGGGGCCGGACCACGGCGGACCCCTGGGTGAGCTCGTGGACGGCCTTGACCACCAGGGGTGCTCCGAGGACGGCCAGCCGCGCTTCAAGCTCACCGGCGGTTTCGTCAGGGTCGATCGGGGTCCTGGCGACGTGAAGCATGCCCCCCGCGTCGACCTTCGGGTTCATCAGGATGACGGTGACGCCGGTCTCGACCTCACCGCGTTCAATCGCCCTGGCGACGGGTGCCGCGCCTCGGTACGAGGGTAGTATCGAGCCGTGCAGATTGATCCCGCCCAGGCGTGGGATCGCCAGCACCTCGGATGAGAGGATTTGACCGTAAGCCGCGGTCACGAGCAGATCGGGCGCGAGGTTTCGGACGGCCTCGACCCCCTCGGGGGCGTTCAGGTCCTCCGGTTGAAGGATCGTGATTTTTCGATCCATCGCCGCGACCTTGATGCGACTTGGGACCAGCGTTTGCTTGCGGCCCTGGGGACGGTCGGGCTGAGTGATCAACGCGACGACGTCCTCGCCCGACTCGCAGAGCTGGAGAAACGTGGGGAGGGCGAAGTCGCCCGTCCCGAGCATCACGATCCGGAGTGGGGAGGCCATGCGGCGGGAACTCCGTCCAGGTCTGGGCGAGGTTGGGGTGGTGGGTCAGTCGGTGGCCAGGGACTCGGCCCCTTCACGGGGTTCGGCGGGGCTGGGAACCAGTTCCGGCAAGGGCTCTGGCTGGGCCGTCGCCAGTGAGAAGGAGGTCAATGATTCGAGTCTCTGGATCAGAACCTCATCCTTGGGATACTCGCCCGAGGACTGAGCCTGTCGGAACCGGGTTTCAAAGCCTCGGATCTTGGACGCGGAGGAGACCTTGCCGATGGGGCCGAGATAGTCGATGAACAATTTCCCGTCGAGGTGATCCAGCTCGTGCTGAATCGCCCGACTGAGCAGTTCGTCGGCTTCGAGGTCGATCTCCTGACCGGAGAGATCAAACGCCTTGACCCGGATCTTCCGGGCTCTTTTGACGTTGGAATAGAGGCCGGGAAAGCTCAGGCAACCCTCCTCATCCTCGATCGTGGAGTGGCGTTTCACGATCACGGGGTTGATGAAAACCTGTTCCTGTTCGGGTTGTTCGGGGTTGGCCGTGAGGTTGAGAATGAAGAATCGGAACGGCAAGGCGACCTGGTTGGCGGCCAGGCCGATCCCCCTGGCTTCGTACATGAGATCGAACATCGCTCGGATCGTCGTGCGAAGTTCGTCATTGATCTCGGAGACCGGGCGGGACACATACCGAAGCGCGGGATGGGGATAGGGAACGATTCTCGGCACGGCGGCTCTCCGGGAACCTCGACTCTGTTCGGTTCATTTTACGATGAGCGAGCGATGGTCGCCAAGTCGGACTGTCGGGCCCGATCGCGACCGGCCGCCTTGAAATCAAGGGAAGGAGGTCTCGGGAAGAGGAGCGAAGACGTCGGGGGGCAATTCTCCCGCGCGGCTGGGGGCTCGCAGAAGGGCGTCCCAGGGGCCCGACGTGTTCAGGACGAACGTCGATCCCGACTCGCCGTCGCCCGTGGTCGCGACCGACAAGGTCGCGGAAAGGGCGCTTCCAATACGAAGCGACCGAGGTTCGGACTCCCCTTCGAGGTCGATCTCCAGGGCGAGTCGGGGAGGATCGAAGCCATAGTCTCGGGGAATCGGCCCCGCGTACTGGAGGAATCGCGACGTCAGGAGTTTTGAGAGTCCCTTCACGAGGTCCGTCGACCTTCCAGGGTCGAATCCGGAAGGATCATAACCGCGATCCACCCGCCAGGAGTCGCCCGATCGGATGAGCGCCAGGGAACGGCCAGGCCATCGGAGGAGGATTCTCCGGGCGCGGTCGGGCTCGAACGTCAAGACCGTGTGGTCGTGGAGTTCCGCGTCGAGCGCCGTGACGTCCCCCTTTCCGATCGAGAAGACGGCGGCCTCCCCTTCGATGTTCGCGTAAAACGATTCCGTACCGGGCTTTGGTCTTCCCACGCGGAGAACTTTGGAAGCGTGGCCACCGAGGGGTTGACCACGGGCGTGATCGTCCTGACGCGGAAACCAATGAATCCGCAAGCCTGGGGGAGCGAAACCGAACTCGGCGGGATTCGCGACCGTCTCACTTTCCCAGGCTTCCGCGCGGAGTGACGAAAGGGAGACCAGGAGCGTCGTGATCGCCCGCTCGTCCGCGGGGGCCTCCACAGGCTCCACCAGCCGCCAGGAGGTGGCCCTCGTCCCGGAACCCGGGGCCTGGACCGTGACCGACCGACCAGGACGTTCCACGACGATTCGATCCACCTCGGAGGGGTTGAAATTGAAGATCGTCAGGTCGCGATACGCGAACGCGTTGGAAGGCAGGAGGCTTCGGAGCGGATCGGGCAGGGCGAGGATCGTGGCGTCCCCGGCCAATCGCCCGTAGATCGTTTTCCGAATCGGATCGTGACGACCAAGGAGGAGATCCAACCGCGGTTCGTCCGAGGGGAGCGCGTCGGCGTCGAACGAGGTGGGCGAAAGGCCGCCCGGATCGTACTGCCAGAGTCGAATCCGAGAGGACGGCGGGTCGAGGTTGGGTTGAGGGACCGTCGCCGGTTCGAGAAACTCGCTCGCTTCCAGGCTCGCCAGGGCCGAGAGCAGTTTCTGGATTTCGAGCGAGTCCGCGGCCGCCGGCGTCGGGCTTAGTCTTCGCCAACCGGTCGCGGTTTTCGCGAGGTCGAAGGATCGACCGAGCGAGTCGATCACCACGCGGTGGACGCGCGCGGGATTGACGTCGGTGACCTGTTTGCCACGAAGCCAGTTCACGCCCTGATAGCTCTCCAGGAGTGGCTTCGCGACGACCCGGACGACGTCGTTCTGACCGACCCGCATCGCGTAGCGCTGGTCGGGGTGATCGGGCACGGGGTTTCCGATCTGAATCGATCGCGGGAGTCCCCCGTCTCGGAAGGGGGTCAGTGTGAAGGTGAAGGCGGGCTTGTCGAGGCCGAACGGTCCAAGGTCGGTCACGTCGTCGGCCACGAATCCGGCGGTCTCGTCGGCGACGTGAAGCGCTGAGATCTCCGCCACGAGCCCCTCGACGCGGTCGGGGTCGGCCGGCGTTCTCAAGGGCTCGATCATCCGCCATCGCCGTTCCTCGCGGACCAGCTCGACGCGGCGCTCGGGATCGGACTGTTCGACGGTGAGGCTGGCGACCCGGAACGAGGGCACGCGAACCAGAGTCTGATCACGCCACTCCGCGGCGGGTTTCCAGAGCGCGGCGAGTGGGGCGTCGTCGACGACCTCGATGGCCTCCGGAGCGGATTCACCAGCGCTCACGTAA
>JBFWRA010000483.1:0-4715 GCA_050249155.1 Isosphaeraceae bacterium
GGCCAGGCCCGGCGGCACGCTCGACGAACTGGTCACCCTCGCCGACGCCGAGATCGACCGCCTCAAGGCAGAGGGCCCCACCGAGACCGAGGTCCGCAAGGCCCAGACCGCGGAGGAGAGCGGTCTGATCCTGGGGCTTCAGGCCGCCGGCCGCAAGGCCGACTTCTTGAACATGAACAACGTGATGAAGGGGAACCCGCTGGCCTATAAACAGGAGATGGCCGACCTGTTCGCCGTGACTCCCGCCGAGGTCAAGCGGGTCGCCAACCAGTACCTCAAGGGGCACCGCATCCGGCTCGACGTGGTTCCGGGACCGGCCACTCCCAGGGCCCCCGAGGTGGCGGTCGATCCCAGCTCGCAGGCCCCGCTGGAGAACCCCAAGGTCGCCGAGGTCAAGGACGACTTCGATCGTTCGAAGATGCCCGAAGTCGGCCCCGCGCCGAAGTTCATGCCGCCGCCGGTCACGCGTCGAAAGCTCTCCAACGGGCTGGAAGTCCTGATCGCCGAGCGGCACGAACTGCCGATCCTGAGCCTGGAACTGGTGGTCAAGGGGGGAGAGACCCTGGTTCCCGCGGAGAAGCACGGTCTGGCCTCGCTGACCGCCGCGCTGCTGACCGAGGGAACGGAGACCCGCGATTCGCTGACCCTGGCGGGTGAGCTGGCGGAGATCGGGGCCTCGCTGGACGCCTCCGGCGGCCTGGAATCGAGCACTCTCGGACTGACCACGCTGGTCAAGCACACCGACGAGGCCCTCGGGCTGTTCACCGACGTCTTGCTCAACCCGGCTTTCCCCGAGAAGGAGTTGAACCGTCTGAAGGCCCAACGGATCGCGCAGCTTCGGGCGCGTTCCGACCGCGCCGAGGCGGTCGCCGGCCTGGTCTTCGACCGAATCCTGTACGGCCAGGACCATCCTTACGGCCGACCGAACCTGGGTACGCTGAAGACCGTCGCCGCGATGACCCGAACGGACGTCGCCGACCTCCACGAGCGCCTGTTTCTTCCGAACAACGCGAGCCTGATCGTCGTGGGGGACGTCACCCCCGACGCGATCACCGCGCGTCTGGAAAAGGCCCTGGCCGACTGGAAGCCGGGAGAGGTTCCCAAGCAGGAACTCCCCGCCTTGCCGCGGCCGCCCAAGGGAGTGACGGTCTACCTCGTCGACAAGCCAGGCGCCGCGCAGTCGGTCCTGGCCGTCGGCCAGGTCGGCCTTCCCCGGAGCACGCCCGACTACGTCCCCCTCACCGTGATGAACGCCGTGCTGGGGGGCCAGTTCTCCAGTCGGATCAACCTGAACCTCCGCGAGGACAAGGGCTACACCTACGGCGCGCGTTCCAGCTGGGACTTCCGCCTGGGCCCCGGCCCGTTCCAGGCCGGCGGCTCGGTGCAGACCGCGGTGACCAAGGAGGCGCTGGTGGAACTGGTCAAGGAGGTCAACGAGATCACCGGACCACGCCCGGTCACCGACGCCGAACTCGCCTTCGCCAAGGACCGGACCATCCGAGGCTTCCCCGGTCGATTCGAGACGACCCGAGGGGTCGCCGGCGCGCTCTCCGAACTGGTGTTGTACGGCCTCCCCGACGACTACTTCCGCACCTACACGTCGCGGATCGAGGCGGTGACCAAGGCCGACGTCGCGCGGGTGGCCCGGGAGCACCTTCAACCGGACCGCCTCGTGATCCTGGTCGTCGGCGACAGGGCCACGATTGAAGGCCCGTTGAAGTCCCTGCCCTTCGCCAGGGTCATCAACGCCCTGGACGCCGAGGGCAACCCCATCCCGGCCGCCGCCAGCAACGGCGACGAGCGGGCCGAGGGACGCAAGGCCGGAGAGTGATCGCCTGTTGATTCGAACAAGAAACCCGGCTTCGATCCCGAGGCCGGGTTTCTTCTCGCGCCGCGAAAGGGGGACGCCTTGGCGGATCGATCGGGGTCGTGGCGAGGCGTCGGCGCGGTCTGGCTGGAATTGGGGGGGCACGTTCGCAAGGGCCTCGGACGGCTCACCGCCCGGCCGGTCGCGTGCCTCGTGACCGTCGGGATTCTTCTTAGACTGGCCGGATACCTGGGCGATCGGTCGTTCTGGCTCGATGAAATCTCGTTGCGAGGCAACGTCGTGAGGCGAACGCTGGGCGACCTCCTCGCGCCGATGGAAGGCACCCAGCTCGTGCCGGTGGGTTTCCTGGCGTGGGAAGTCGTCGCGGCCCTCCTGTTCGGAACCGGCGGGCTCTCACTCCGACTCTTGCCCTTGCTCGGCGGGATCGGGGCCTTGATTGGGTTCGTTCCGCTGTCGAAGCGGATTTTGACCGAGTCGGCGGCGTCAAGGCTGGTCGCCCTGGCGATCTTCGCCGTGGCGGGCGACCTGGTCTATCACTCCTCGGAACTGAAGCCCTACTCCACCGACGTGGCCGCGGCGGTGGCCTGCGCGCTGGCGGTCCCGCCGACCCTGTCAGGCCGTCTGTCACGCCGTCGGGTTCTTGGCCTGACGGCGCTTGGCATGGTCGTGGTCTGGTTCTCGTTTCCGTCCGCCCTGGTCCTGGGAGGATTGGGCCTGACGGCGATCGGCTCGGCCTGGCGACGGGGAGACCGGCATGGAGCCCGCGTGATCGCGACGGTCTGCCTGGCCTGGCTGGCGAGTTTCCTCCTGGCTTATATGATGGCGCGTCGGCTTCTGGGAGTGGAGGGAGCCAGCTCCATGCGGGCTTTCTGGAACTTCGCGTTCCCCCCCTGGCCGCCGGCCACCCTGGCGGAGGTGGTCTGGCCGCTCCGCCGAATCGCGTACCTGTTCGCCAATCCGCTGGACTACCACAGCCGGCTCGCCCCTGGGTTGACCCCCTGGCTGGCGTTCCCGGCCGCGGCGATCGCGGGTCTGGGGTTCGTCAGGATGGCGAGGCGCAGCCCCTGGACGACGGCCTCGCTCGTCTCGCCTTTGGCGCTCAACCTGGCGGCGGCCCACGCCCGACTTTACCCGTTCCACGGCAGGCTCTCGCTGTTCCTGGCCCCCGCCCTGATCCTGCTGATCGGCGAGGGGGCCGGCGCGATCCTCTCGGCCAGCCCCCGACGATGGACACGCGCGCTGGTCCTGGGCCTGCTACTGGCCCCGCCGCTGGGGCGTTACGCCTACCGGTTCGTCCAGGAGGGTTGGGACTTATCGCATAATCACGTCGGTGATCTTAGGTCATTCCAGCTTGACGCCGAATGGTTCCCTTTGCGAAACCCAGGCCGGGCGGTCATTTCTTCTCCGCCGAGGCCGTGATCTCCTCGAACGGCTTTTGAAACTGGGGGATGGTGAGCATTTCCGCCCAGTCCTTGTCGGCGCGGAGGCGGTCGAAGTCGCGGAAGCCCGCGGCGACGGCGTCGCGGAGCGCCCCGACGGTCTCCTCGACCCGCTTGGATCGCGCGTGGGCGGAGGCCTCGTCGTAGAGCACGTCCACCTGGAGCGCTTTCTCCTCGTCGGTCGCGTCGGGATAGGCCGCGCCCAATTCTCGAAGGTAACCCCCCGCGGAGACCATCAGGCGGTAGGCTCGGCCGGGGTCGGTCTCGGCGACGGCCCGCGACTCCTCCCGGCCGTACCTCGCCAGCAAGGCGAGGGTCTCGCGGTCCTTGTGGTCGATCAGCAGCGCCTCCTCCAGGACCTCGATCGCCTTGGAACGATCCCCTTCCCTGGCCAGCTCCTTGGCCTTGACCAGTCGCTCCTCCACCGTGCCCTCCGGCCGGGTCGAGATCGTCGGCAGCACGACCTCGGGCGCTGGGTCCGCGGGGACCTCCCCTCCCGAACACCCCAGGGCCCAGAGCAACGCGACTCCCACCCAGGCACGATCGACCCCAGCCATGGAAAACCCCTTTCAACCCCGTTCAGGGCGACCAGATCATGCATGCGTCCATGTCGCGTGAGGACCACCGCGACGATTCTCACAAAAATCCCGCGCTTTGGCATGGATTTCCAGGGGCCCGCCGGTCAGAATCCAAAAACGCCGTTCCAGATGCTCGCTTCCTCGTGTCGTCGGATCCGTCGTCGTGTCGGCCGTTTCCCGAACGTCCACCGACCGGGTGAATCCGGAGCGGTATCGGTGCGCGCGTCCATTGTCTCTTTCGATCGTATCGGAGGGAGTCATGAAGCGAACAACGCGAGGCTTCACTTTAATCGAGTTGCTGGTCGTGATCGCGATCATCGCGGTCCTGATCGCACTCTTGCTTCCGGCGGTGCAGTCCGCCCGCGAGGCCGCCCGACGCGCCCAGTGCGTCAACAACCTGAAGCAGATCGGCCTGGGCCTGCACAACTACCACAGCACGTTCGAGGCGTTTCCGCCCGGACGAATGAGCCCCTACCTCGGGAACTTCGCTGGGGGCCCTGGCGAGTGCTGGCAGGGTGGCATCGCGGTGCATATGCACCTCTCACCCTACATGGAAGGTCTGAACGCGTACAACGCGTTCAACTTCGGAAACTCCCGGGTCCGCGTCCCACCCTCCGGACCGCCGAACTGCCCCCAAAACGTGACCGTGGTTTTATTGCGTTCGAACATGTTCGTTTGTCCGTCCGAGTCTCGCGATCCCGGCGGTCCGATCAACAATTACCGCTATAGCATCGGGGCGACGATCTGCCAGAGCTCGGCCTGGGCCGACAGCGGCGCGGCTCAGAACCCCAGGACGGCCAACTGCCGGGCCGAGATCGACGGCCCCCGCGGCGGTCTGTTCAAGGAGGAAGGCGTGATCTCCCAGGCCGG
>JBFWRA010000484.1:0-4710 GCA_050249155.1 Isosphaeraceae bacterium
AGATGCGAGAGATCGGCCACCGCCCCCATCACCCTGGCCTTGTAGAGCATGGGAGACCGGGGCAAAAGCGTGGGGGCGTCGATGGTGAGGTCGCAAAGCGCGGCGATCTCGGTCAGGATCGGGCGGGCCTCGTCTTCCTTGCTATCCATGATCAACCGCATCGCGGAGTTGGAGAGGTTGATCACCTCGAGCAACGGAATCGTGGCCTCGGGAAACTCGGCTCGAAGGGCCTTGAGCTTGGGGACCGCCTCGGCGCCACGGATCAGCTCGTTATTGGCCACCATGCCCGCCATGGCCTCGATCGACCGGAAGAGCTGGGCGACGGTGAGCGGCCTGGGCTTGCCGTCGGCCCTGGGCGCGGAGCCTCCGGCCTCGACCAGCCGGTCCGTCGCGCTGGCGAGCAAGCCCAGGGTCGGCACGGGGAGGTCAAGCGGGATGCCTCGGGCCGCGCTGACCTTGAGCCAGAGGGATTCGGCGAGGACCTTGGCCCTGTCGGCGATCTGGGGCGGACTTGGATCGTACTTGGAGAGCAGGTCCATCAGATTTCCGAAGTGCTGGCAGTGCTCGCGGAGCCGATCGACGTCGGCGGCGCGGCTGGGGCCGAGGATCTGGGCGAGGTCGTCGAGGTGCGCCGAGGCGGCGGCCCGATCGCCTTCGCAGAGCTCGATCAGGGTCAGCGCGATCGGGGGGAGCGTGGCGGCCGGCAGGATCCTCGCGAGCCGCTGGGCCTCTTCCCTGGCGCGCTTCAGTTCGCCGGTGACCAGGAGCGCGACCAGCCTGGAATTCTGGGCGTTGACGTTCAGCGGGTCGAGCCGGACGGCCTCGTCGAGCCGCTTCAGAGCCTCGGCGGGTTTGGTCTGGACGAGGGCCTGGGCGAAGGCCCGATCGGAATCGATCAGCGCCCCGTCGCCGTTCGCTTCGAGGGCCCGTCGCGCCGAGGCGACGCCCGCGTCTCGGGTGTTCATATCGCAAAGGAAGAGGATCGCCCTGGCGAGGTCGACCCTGGCCTTGAGGGGGCCCAGATCCTGGCCGTCGCCGAGGTCGGCGAGTTCCTCCCGCATCCTGACCTGGTCGTTCACCGCGAGGAAGCCCGGCAGTCGCTCGACCCGAAGTCCCTGGGCCCGAGGACCGGGTCCGGAGTCGGCGATGGCCTGGCCGAAGTCGGGAAGCGCCTCCGACCAGTTGCCCAGCCTGGCCCGGGCGCGGGCCCGCTCGATCAGAGAGACCAGCGCGGCCTCGCGCTGAATACCAGCCCGCTCCTCGGCCCCTTTCAGCCGGTCGTTCTGCACGAATCCCCAGGCGACCGTGCCCGCCACGGCGAGGACCAGCGTCGTGACCGCGGCGGTCCGGTGTCGGTTCACCCAGCGCCACGAGCGGTCTTGGAGCGGCTCGTCCACGTCGGCCTCGACGTGGTCCCCGTCGAGGTACCGCTTGAGGTCCGCGGCGAAGTCGCTGGCGGAGGGATACGCGTCGAGGGAACGGGCCTTCTCGGCGATCGCGCGGAGCGCCCGGGGCTCGGCGCTGAGGTTGCCCTCCGGGTCGCCGGTGAGGATCGCCGCGAGGGTCGCGCCCAGGGCGTAGACGTCCCGGTCGATCGTGGGGGGCGCGCCCCTGGTCGACTCGCGAAAGTACCCGCGCGTACCCGACCCGAAGGTCCCCGAGTCCCGCTCGGTCCCCAGGACGTGGGCGCTTCCCCAGTCGATGAGCCGGGTCGCTCCCCGGGCGTCGATCCGGACGTTGTTCGGCTTGATATCGGCGTGGACGATCCCAGGGCCAGGCTCAAGCCGGTGGGCCCGATCGACGATCTCCGCGACCTCGATCAGTCGGCCGAGCAACTCCCTCAAGGTTAAGGCCAAGGTCAAGCTCAAGGTCGGCCGCGGTTCCCCTTTGGGGCCCCGCTTTCGTTTGAGATATCGGTCGATCACTTCGCTGAGCATTTCCCCTTCGAGGAGTTCCATGACGTAGGCCGGCCGCTCATCGTCGTCGATCAGGACGTCGAGGATCGGCACGACGCCCGGTTGCTTGACCCGGTCGGTGATCTCGGGCTCTCGGTAGAATTGGTGAACCCGCTTCTCGAAATCCTCGCGATCCTCCTCCTCCTTCTTCTTGATGACCTTGTAGCAGACCTCGCGACGGTTCACGTGAAGGTCCGCGGCGACCCAGACGTCCCCCATGCCCCCGGACTTGAGGTATCGGAGGATCTCGAATCGATCGGCCTTGCCCAGGGGACGCTCGGGAGGCGGTTTCGGGGCGTGGTTCGCGGGTGGTTGATGGGCCTGGCGGTAGAGTTCCCTCAGACCATCGAACTCGGAGCCCAGTCGGGACGTCTCGGGTGGTGGGACGTTGGCGTGGGTGGAATCCTCGTTCTCGGAATTCCGGGAGTGGTCGGTTTGGTCCATGAGCGGGCCTCGTGGGTGGGGTGGGGGGTTCAGGACGTTCGCGGGTCGAGTTCGTGGAGCTGATCGCGCAAGGTCGTCAGGGCCGCCTCATACCAGTCCCCGGCGGTCCTTCGGTGGATGCCGAGGCGTCGGCCGATCTCGACGAAGGTCAAGCCCTGGCATTCGCGCAGCAGCAGGGCCTCCCGATGGTTCTGGGGAAGCTCCGAGATCGCGACGGCCAATCGCGACTGGGCCTCGGCCCGGCGGACCTGCCCGGTCACACTGGTCAGCTCGGCGTCGACGTCCAGCCCGGAGTTCCTCTCAAGGACGTGGTTGCGCTTCCAGCCGTGCGGGCCCAGGTGCTTCCGACAGGCGTCGATGAGGACGTCGTCGATCGCCCCTCGCAGGGCCAACCGTAGCTCCTCGACGGTCTCGGGAATCCGATCCGGGTTGGCCTCGAATCGCTTGAACAGCTTGGTCAGCGCCTCCTGGAGCACGTCGCCAGCCTCCTCCAACGCGATGACCACGGGGTAGGCGGCCCTCCGCTTCCTGACGAGCGGTTCCCCCTCGACGGCGAGGCGTCGGAACACCTCCTCCCTGGCCTCGGGGTTCCCCGCCCGGTACCGCTCGGCCCAGGCGCGGACTTCCTCGTCGGCTTCGCGACGTCGGCCTCGACCCATCAAGGCCCGGGTTTTGGAAAAGAATCGGGACATCGTGACTCCTTCCGGGGTTCGGCGATCGGGTCTGAGTATGGATGGGCGGTTTTGATTCGCCCCACGGTCGGAAAATCCGACGAGTTTTTCGCCGAGTGAGGCCGCGCGCCGAGCGTACGCTCCACGCGCGGAACTCTCACCTTTGGTTTCGCGAGACATGGACACGTTCGACGATTTCTTCCGAAATGCCGCGCAATGCCCATGCATTCGTCACGTCCACACAAGCGATCGCCCGAGGCATGCCCGCCGGTCGGCGATCCCCAAGGACTCGGGCCCTGTTCCGCTTCGCCTTGATCGCGACCCCACGAGGTGACCCATGCCGAGAGTATCGCCCCCCCCGCCCCGATTCCGGTCCGGTATCGGGAGTCGCCGCCGCGGCTCCCAACCCGACTTCGAGCCGCTGGAAGGCCGCGTGCTGATGGCCAACGGACTGCTCGACAAGACGTTTTCGGGCGATGGCAAGCAGGAGATCGACTTCAGCGGAGTGAAGTCCGAGTATCGCGGGGCGGGTGCCAGCGCCGTCACCATGCAGGAAAACAAGATCGTGGTCGCGGGCCTCTCCGGCCCGGAAGGGGCGATCCTGGTGGCCCGCCTGCACGAGAGCGGCAGCCTCGACAGGACCTTTAGCAACGACGGGCGCTCCGAGATCGATCTCCCGTCCAACTTCGGTCTGGGAATCCGAGTGGTCGGCGTCTTCGCCGTGAGCGGCAATAAGATCCTGGTGGTGGGCTCGGCCCCGCCCTCCTCCGGCGGTGCCGACGGATCGATCCTCCTGGCTCGTCTCAACAACAATGGAAGCCCAGATACCAACTTCGGCACCGGGGGCCTGCTGGAGGTGCCGGTCACCGGTTTGCGATACGCGACGGCGGCGGAGATCGACGCCAACGGCAAGATCCTGGTCGCCGGGGCCACAGGAACACTTGGCATTTCTGGAACCTTCACGGTGGTCGCCAGGTTGAACGCCAACGGCAGCCTCGACACCGGTTTTGACGGCGACGGCTTGCTGTTCCCCAACGTCCAGGCGATCCAGCAGATCAACGCGATCGGCGTCCACGCGAACAAGATCTACCTCGCCGGGTCGGCGTTCGCCTTTGGTTCGGACATGGCCGTGATGAGGCTCAACGCCAACGGCGGCCTCGACACCAGTTTCGACAATGATGGACTTCAGACCGTCAACTTCGACGCGTTCGACAACGCTTACGCGATCGCCTTTCAGGGGGACAAGGTCGTCCTGGCCGGGAGCAGTCAGTCGCGCTTCGCGGTCGCCAGGTTGACCTCGACCGGAGCGCTCGACACGTCCTTCGACAAGGACGGCAAGGTCACGATCGCGTTCCGGTCTCGCAGTCAGGCGACGGGAGTGAAGGTCCAGAACAACGGGCAGATCGTCGTGGCGGGCTGGGCGGAGAATATCGCGAATGGCTTCACCGACGACTTCGCCGTGGCGAGGCTGAACTTCAACGGTTCGCTCGACCCGAACTACAGCGACGACGGCAAGCACACGATCGACTTCCGTCCCGATGACAAGTCCGTCAGCTCGGACGTCGCCTACGCGATGGTGCTTCAGTCCAATGGCAGGGCCGTCCTGGCGGGTCGATCCTTCCATGCGATCCAGGGGGGCC
>JBFWRA010000485.1:0-4710 GCA_050249155.1 Isosphaeraceae bacterium
TCTTCCAGGGTCTTCATGCTCCCGTCATGCATGTAGGGACCGGTTCGCGCGGCGTCTCGGACCGTGGGGGTCTTGAACGCCCCCACCGACGCCGAGTTCTTCGCGCCCACCGGTTCGATCACGAACCGGCCAAGGTCGGCGAACTTGCCCGTGGACTCGTCGTACCCGACGCCCAGGTTGTGGAATTGCTCGTCCGTGAAATTGAAGCCGACATGGCACGAGGTGCACTCCGCCTTCTTCAGGACGGCGTCGGTCTTGAAGTCGTCGTCGGGGCTGAGACGCAGGCCGAACAGGACCATTCCGCGCTTCTGGCTCTCGTTGAGCGCGGCGACGTCGCCGGCGTTGTACTTGTCGTACGCCGAGTTCCCCGAAAGCGAGGCCACGCGCTCAAACGACGCGACCGCCTTGGCGAAGCCGTCGAGCGTCACGTCGGTTCCAAAGACCCGCTGGAACTGCTCACGATAGCCGGGGATCGTCCGAAGCCGGTCGATGATCTCCTTGTAAGACTGCTTGCCCATCTCGATCGGGTTCTGAATCGGCCCCTGAGCCTGGCCTTCCAGCGAAGGGGCCCGACCGTCCCAGAACATCGACTTGCCATACGCGGTGTTGATCACCGTCGGGGCGTTGCGACCTCCGACCTGCCCGTCGATTCCCGTCGAGGTGGGAAGACCGTCGGTCCAGCCTTTGACCGGGTTGTGGCAGGTCGCGCAGCTCACCGTGCCGTCGAGCGAGACGCGGGGATCGAAGTAAAGCTGCCTGCCCAGCTCGACCTTGCCCTTGGTCAGGGGATTCGAGGCGGGCAGATACGCCGTGAGGGGTTGAAGCCCCGACGGGACGCTCATCTCGTAAGGATCGTCCTTGACGAGGGCCGAGTCGGCGGGAAGCCAGAGATAGTTGTCAGGGGTCGGACCCTCCGAGGATTCACCCCCCTTGACCTCCTCCTTCACCACGTCGACGAGTTGGTTCGGGTCGACCCGTCGATTCGGGGTGACGAGTTTGGCGTCGTCCTTTCCGGTCGGGGCGGGGACCTGAGCGTCCGCCGCCGCGCCTGAGGGGGCGGACGCGGGAGCGTTCGCCGAAGGCGGGGAAATCTCGATGGGCGGGACTTCCGTCTCTCCGCAGCCAATGAACACGGCGGTGAGCACCAGGGAAAGTGCGTGACCGAACGTCCGTCGCATGGCGAGTTCTCTCCAGGGTCGTGACCGGAAATCGGGAAGGAAATCAGGTCCGTCGGTCGGCGCGGACGGCGATCGGGGGCGGTCGGCGACGCCGTCGCGAGGGGTGGGGTGGAATGGTCGTCGCAAGAGCGCGGGCGGGACTTTCGCGTCCCCGCCGCTTACTTCTTCTTGGCGAGCAGGCCCAGGGCGTTCCGTTGGGCGGCGTCGACCAGGTCGTCGAAGTGACGCTCGACGTAGACCGGCGGGCCCCCCTTCAGGGCCACGTGCTGGGCGACGTCAAGCGTCTCCACCATGTCGATAGCGTCCCAGGGACAAACCTGCGCGCAGTGCTTGCAGCCGATGCAGCGGTCGAGGTCGACGTCGCACCAGGTTTGAAGACTGGCGTGTTCCTCGCCGGGCACCTTGTAAATGCAGTCGACCGGGCAGACTTCCAGGCACGCCTCGCAGCCGGTGCAGCCGTCGGCATGGATGACCGCGAGAATCTTCGGGATCACTTTGCGGGGTTTGCCCGCCAGCGAGGCTGCTGCCATGAGTTCGTTTCCACGAAAGTCGGATCGTATGAGTGGGAGTCGGAGGTCGCGACACGACCGGCCCCCCCTGGACAGGGTCGTCACCCCGCCGCCGGACCAGCCTGGGAACTCTTTCCCTGGCCGAACCGATAATGATTATCGTTAGCGGGGCCCAAAGGGTCAAGCGGCAGTCGCCGGAGGATCGCGAACTTGGGGGGGCCTCGATCACTTCGGTTCGACGAGGTCCACGTTGTCGACGTGGCAGACCACGTCCTGAAAGTCGTCGTTGGTCGAGTATTCCCAACCGATGACGTAGCTGTGGGGGATCGGCTTCCCCGTCGCCTTGTCGCGATTCGGGTAGATCATCGCCTTGTAAGGCTGCTTGGCGAGCCTCGCGTTAATCGCGGCGACCAGGGCCGGTTCGGTGAACACCCCGCCGTCGCTGAGGCCGTCGTTGGAGAGCCAGAGCCCGAACGGAGCGTCGCCAGGGTCGAACTCCACCACCGAGCCCTCGTGCCGGGGCGGGGGCAGGTTCTTATCGTTTTCGAGGTCGGCCGTGACGTTCTTGAACGTGTAGGACCAGAGTTCATGCTTCCTCGGCGAACCCCCGGCGGGCTCGTACCATCCACCACGGTTCCGCGTTTCCAGTCCCAGCGCGATCATGGGGGTGTAACGCACGGGTCCGGGGCCCGCCTTCTTGAAGAGGCCGGGCACGGCCGTCGGAGTCGTCAGGACAGGGTTCTTGAGGTCCTCGAACATCTTGAGACCGTAACGGTTCGCCAGCACGACGACCCAGTCGGGCTCGTTAGGCCCAGGGGCCACCTTGGGTTGTTTGGGGGTCTGGGCCAGAAGGGGGCCTGTCAGCCAGAACGCCCCCGCGACGATCAGAGCGAGCTTCTTCAAGGGAATCACCTCCTCGGCGTGTGGGACCATGACCAACGGGGCGGATCGACGTCTTCCAACTCGAACCCCGAACGTGGGACCGCCAGACTAACCCGCGAGTTCCTTGAGCCTTCGGACCAGGTCAATCGCCTGGTCGGGAGAGAGCGTTTCGACCTGAACCTTCCAGAGCTCCTCCAGCAACGGCTCCGGCAGCGCGGCGAACAAACTGCCCTGAAGGGACCTCCCGGTCCTCACCTTGCGGAGCGGGCCCTGGCTCGGGGACTGATCCATGCCGTGCTGCTTTTCGAGGAACGCCAGGATCTCCCTGGCGCGTTCCAGGACCGGCCCGGGGACGCCGGCCAGCCTCGCGACGTGGATGCCGTAGCTCTGGTCGGCCCCGCCAGGGACGATCCTGTGCAAGAACACGATCTCTCCGCCGGACTCGCGAACCGCGACGTTCGCGTTACGCAGTCGCGCCTTGGTCTTCTCCAGGTCGACGAGCTCGTGATAATGGGTGGCGAACAGGGTCCGGCAACCGACCTGGTCGTGAAGATGTTCCGTGATCGCCCAGGCCAGCGAGATTCCGTCGAAGGTGCTCGTCCCCCGGCCGATCTCGTCGAGGATCACCAGGCTTTTCGCCGTCGCGTTGTTGAGGATGTTCGCGGTCTCGGTCATCTCGACCATGAAGGTGCTTTGACCGCGACTGAGTTCGTCGGTCGCGCCCACCCTGGCGAAGAGGCGATCGACGACGCCGAGTCTGGCCTTGCGCGCCGGCACGAATCCGCCGATCTGGGCGAGCACAGCGATGAGGGCGACCTGCCGGACGTAGGTGCTCTTTCCGGCCATGTTCGGCCCGGTGATGAGCAGGATCGCCCCGGACTGGCCACCCAGTTTCGTGTCGTTCGGCACGAACTCACCAGGGGGAACGAGGGCGTCGAGCACCGGGTGCCGCCCGGCGTCCACGTCGAAGACCGGCTCCTCGACGATTTCGGGGCGCGTGTAACCGTGCCGAACGGCCAGCTCCGCCAGTCCCGCCAGGACGTCGAGCTGAGCCAGGACCGCCCCGGCCTGGATCAGGCGGGGGGCCTCGGCGGCGACCCGGTCGCGAAGCGTCACGAAAAGTTCGTACTCCAGCTCGCGGGCGCGGTCCTCCGCCCGAAGCACCTTATCCTCATATTCTTTCAATTCGGGAGTGATGTAGCGCTCGGCGTTCTTGACGGTCTGCTTGCGGATATACTCGCTGGGGACCTTCGCCCCGTGCGCGTGGGTGATCTCGACGTAGTAGCCGAAGACCTTGTTGAACCCCACCTTCAGGCTGTTGATCCCAGTCCGGCGCACCTGGTCGGCCTGGAACTTCGCGATCCAGGACTTTCCCCCCCGGGCGATCTCGCGAAGCTCGTCGAGGTCGGGGTGGTAGCCGTCGCGAATCAGCCCCCCTTCCTTCAGGGCGAGCGGCGGGTCGTCCACCAGGGCGGCCTCGACGGCGGCGCGGACCTCCGGGCAAAGTTCCAGGGCGGCTTCCAGTTCCGCCAGGCGCTTGCTCCCTCTGGCGGCCAGCCTGGCCTTGATCCGGGGGAGCAAGCCGAGGGTCCGACCGAGCGCGACGAGGTCCCTCGGCGTGGCGCGACCCGTTCCGACCCGGGCGGCCAATCGTTCGAGGTCGTAAGCTTGCCCCAGCGCGTTGCGTAGGTCGGAGCGGAGCCCGGAATCCCTGGTCAATTCGGCGACCGCGTCGAGTCGCTCGCCGATCTGGTCGGCGCGGGTCAGTGGGGACGTCTGCCAGTCCGAGAGGAGTCGAGCGCCCATCGGCGTGCAGGTCCGATCCAGCACCGCGAGCAGCGAGCCGTCCCGCTTTCCCTCGCGAAGGGTGCGCGTCAATTCCAGGCTCCGGCGCGTCATCTCGTCCAGTCCGAGGGTCTCGGTCCGACGATAGGGGGTCAGCCGGGTGATGTGGCCCAGCGAGCTGCGCTGAGTCTCTCGAAGGTATGCGATCAAGGCTCCGGCGGCCTGGACCTCCGCGGCCTGGTCGTCGACGCCGAAGCCGGCGAGAGTGGCGGTTTGGAAGTGGTCGCGGAGGGCGTCGCGCGCCTGATCCGCCTGGAAGTCCCAGGAGGGCCGGGTCGTGATCGCCAGGCCAGGCT
>JBFWRA010000486.1:0-4702 GCA_050249155.1 Isosphaeraceae bacterium
AGGACTCGCCCAGCTCTCCATCGGCCGATATCACCGCCCATCCTGGGGAGACGCCTCGAAGTTCCTTCCCGCTCCCGGTTTTCAGATCTTCGCCGAACGCGGGGCCGCCTGGGTGGAGTTGCCCGACAGGGTGCAATGGTCCGACTCCGAGGGCACCCACGAGGAAAAGCTTCCGCTGGAACCGACCGTCGGCGAATTGCTGAGCGAGCAGTTCCATCGGCTGGTCCGCGGCGACCAGTCGCTGGCACCGGACGTCCAGGACGCCCTGGCCGTCGCCCGGTTCGTGGACGACCTGCGACGATCTCAACACACGCGCGAGGCGAGGTCCTGAGGACGAGGACGTCTCATGAGGGCGGAGCCCAGGGAATCATCCGAACCGACCCGGCGGTCACCCCGATGGTGCCTCCCGTCGGTCTTCCTCGCGGCGATCCTCGGCCTCTGGCTGCTGGCCGACACCGCGACGAGGATCTCGGCCACATATGACGAGGTGACCTACCTCCAGGTCGCCTCGCGATGGTGGAGGACCGGTGAGCAAGAGGGGATCACCCGGATGGGCTCGCCGCTCACCTTCTGGAAGCTCCAGCAAGTTCCGGTGCTCTGGGCCCTGGATCGCCTCGGTCGGTCGGACCTGATCGACGCGCCGATCGCGCGTCGACGCGAGCTGTTGCCTCTGGTCCGGATCGGCGGCCTCTGGCTCTGGCTGGTCGGACTGGGGGTGGTCGCCTGGTGGAGCCGAACCCTGCATGGTCCGAGGGCCATGGCGCTGGCGGCCTGGATGTACGCCCTCAGTCCCAACGTCCTGGCCCACGCTTCCCTGTCGACGATGGAATCCCCCTTGCTGGCGTTGAGCGCCCTGGCGTTCGCTCTATTCTGGTGGTTCCGGACGACCGGGGCGGCCTGGGCGTTCTGGGGTTCGGCCATCCTCAACG
The DNA here is from genome assembly GCA_050249155.1 of Isosphaeraceae bacterium. Taxonomy (GTDB): domain Bacteria; phylum Planctomycetota; class Planctomycetia; order Isosphaerales; family Isosphaeraceae; genus JBFWRA01. The sequence goes on from JBFWRA010000486.1 coordinate 930, forward strand.
GTCTGGCGTTCTCCTGCAAGTTCACCGCGGTGCTGCTCCCGCCGCTCCTCGGGCTGGCCTGGTGGGTGGACCTCGTTTGGTCTGGCGAGGCCAGGGCGCTTTCCGCCGCCTGGCGGGTCGGTCGAGGGATGGCGGCGTTCGTCATGGTCACGCTGCTCGCCGACTTCGTCGTGACGGCGGGGGCCCTCCTGCCCCTGAGCCATTCCCAGGGAGGGGGACACCCCAGCCTCGACGGTCGGTTCGGCCCCAGGGTCGGGGCTCTCGTCACCCGACTGGTCGAGACCCCGATCCCCCAGGATTGGGTCGGGTTCGCCACCCAGATGCGTCATCAGCGCTCGGGAGGTTCGAGCTACCTGCTGGGCGAGCGCAGGGAACACGGCTGGTGGTACTACTACCTCGTCGCGATGGCGGTCAAGGTGCCGCCGGCGTTCTGGCTGACGGTCGTCGGGGCCGTTTGGTGGACGGCCCGAAGCGGCGGAGCGAGGTTCCGCGTGATGATCCCGGTGGTGGTCCTGGCGTTCCTGGCGGTGACGGCCCTGGGCTCGTCCCGCAACTACGGTCTCCGCTATCTCTTGCCGCTGGCCCCCCTGGCGATCGTCGGGGTGTCGGGCCTGGCGGAACGGGGGAGGAAGGCCCTGGCGGTCGGGGTCGTGGGCCTGGCCGGCCAGGCGTGGGCGACGGCGACCATCCACCCCCATGAACTCACCTATTTTCACGTTTTCGCCGGTGGCCCGATCGGCGGCCGGCGCGTGCTGGCCGATTCCAACCTCGACTGGGGCCAGGGGTTGATCGACCTCGCCAGGCTCCAGGCCGAGCGCCCCGAGTTCCGCGACCTGACGCTGTATTACTTCGGCGAGACCGATCCCAGGCACTACGGCGTCGAGGGCACCCACCACGTCATCGACGCCGGAAGCGCCCACCCGGGCCTTCCCCCCGAGCCGACCGCGGCCTCGCGATACGTCGGAGTGTCCGCATCGCTCCAGTGGGGCCCCTGGGGACCCGAGGGATACTTCCGAGATCTCAATACGATCGAACCGGTCGCCATGACGGCGGATACGACGATCGCGATCTATCGGGCGAGGGACCTCGGAGCGGCGAGTCCCTGAAAACCGATCGTATCAATACATTTTTGATCTATCAATAAAGATCCAGGCCGCGTGAGAGTCGATCCTCCAGGCCGTCGGCGACCTCGGCGATTCGGCGGATCAGTCCCTGGGCCTCGACGAACAGGGCGGTCTCGGCGGCCAGGTTGTCGATCACCACGAAGTATTCCTCTCCGCGGAGGACCTTGATCGCGAAGTGACCCTCCACCATCCTGGCGTTGAGCTTGAGCAAGATCCGAGCGTCGCGGTGGTTGGCGGTGCCGCAGACCGAGACCAGGGAAAGGATGGAGCGTCCTTCCGGGTCGGTCCCGGCATGACCGACGTAGACGGCCTGGCGGCGGTCAAGCTGCAAGGGAACGTCCAGTCGCCAACCGTGGCCGGAAGGGCTGGCGGCGTAGCCACTCCGTTCCACGAGTTCACGGATCAGCCGAGGCGTGTCGGCGTCCTCGGGGTCCAGCGACTCGTAAGGGCCAAGCGCGTCGGCCCCGGCCTCGGCGTCGGGAGTGGCCGAGCCCAGGGGAAGGCCGCAACGCTCGCAAAACCGCGCCGAAGTGTGATTGTCGACCGTGCAACGGGCGCACACGATCTGGGTCGGCGACATGGCTGCTGCACCTCGTTCGAGACGGAGCGGAGCGGTTCGACACGAGACAAAGGCCGGGGGCCAGCCGTTCATGTCACTTGTCGGGTGGGGCCCCAGCGTGCGATGAGTTTGGCTCGAGAGCCACGAACGAATCACTTGACCGATTCTTGAAAAGGGTGGCCAGGGTCTCGTCCGCGAGACCCCGGTCTTCCGACCGCGCTGGGGTCTCGCGGACGAGACCCCAGCCACCCGACGCGCGGGTCGAGTTCGGCTCGGTCAGTTCAGGAACAGGCCGGCGATCACTTACCGAGGTTCAGGGTCTGGGTGCCCGGGTCAAAGCTCGCGTGACCCGGAAACGCCCAGGCCGTTGATCGAAGCGATTCATCAACGCTCACCTTGGGTCGAACCGTGGTCGACTCAAACGTCCGAGGTGATTCCGGGCCACGCTTCGCTTTGACCCGGGCACCCTTGGGATCGAGAGTCGGGAAATTTATCCTCGCTCGAAACTCAGTTCGCCACGCGCTTGATTGACGCGATGAGTTTATCGAATTCGCCTGAGATGTTCTTCACGGTCTTGTCCGGGCCGATCAGCCGAAGGAAGTAGCCGGCGTCCTCGGTGATCACGATCGCCCCGAGGAGTCTGGCGTTCTCGCGAGGCTGAGCGGGTCGACCGGTGAAGGAGGGGGGCGAGTAGTCGCCGGCCATCTCGACCCGGCTCACCTTGACGTTCTGGCCGGGCACCGTCCTCACGTCGGCCTTGGGCGGAGCGCCGTCCTCACCACGGAACTGCGATCGCCAGCGCTGGACGTTGGCCTCGACCCCGCCCGCTCCACCGGGAAACACGAACAGGACCAACTCGCCGGGATAGGTGTCCCCTTCGGCCGGACTGATGCCGAGCTGCGCCTGGCGCATTTGGTCGAGCTTCTCGGCCTTCTTCCAGTCGGCGGGGGCCTGGAACGTCAGGCCGCCGGCGGAGATCGTCTGGGTCTTGGGTTCGTCGGCGGCGGTCAACGCGATGGCCACAAGCCCGGCGAGGACCGTCGCGGCGCGTCGTGTCGTGATCGGCGGCATCTGAGTCGAACTCCTTCGGAAGAGAAACGGGTCGGTTGGACGCGGGAACTTCGCGATTCGGCCGGTTGCGGGTCGACGGCGGGGCGACTACCATGCCAGTCGGATCGAGGGGCGGGTCGCCCCTTGGAGGAAGGCCCAGCCCTTCGAGTCGTTCCGGTTGTGAGGAGGTCTATCCGTGCGATTGAACCGTCGTCTGGTCGTGGCGTTGGCGTTGACCCTGGGTTTCCTCGTCGCCAGTCCGTCGGCCCCGCGGGCGTTCGCCCAGAAGAAGGCCCCTCAGGGAACCAAGGTCCTCCTCCTGACCGGTGGCCAGCGCCAGCACCACGTCTACCGTGACCAGTCATTCTACCTGGCCAACGCCCTGGAGGACACCGGCCGGTACGAGGTCACCATCAACGAGGACGCCGCGATCCTTGAAACCCCGGCGATGGCCAAGTACGACATGATCATCGTCAACGCCGACCGCCGCGATCCCGAATTCAAGTTCACCCAGGCTCAGCAAGAGGCCCTGCTCCAATGGGTCCACGCCGGTCATGGGTACGTCTCGATCCATGGGGCGGACAACGCCGCTCCGGACTGGGTGCCCGCCTGGAGAACCATGCTCGGCGGAGTCTTCTCGCACGTCGGGCTGCCCGACGGCAAGGTCCGCAAGGGAACGTACCTCATCAAGATCGCCAGGACCGACCACCCCGTCACCCAGGGGCTGGCCGACTTCACCCTGAAGGATGAACTGTACTATCACATGCAAATGGAACCGGGGGTCGAGCCTCTGGCCACGACCGAGCACGACGGCGGCACCTGGCCGGTCGCCTGGACCCGGACCTACGGCCAGGGGCGTGTCTTCCACACCCCGTTGGGCCATCGCGACTTCGGGCCCGGGAAGGACGACCCGATCCGCGACCCGAACCTCTTGAAGCTGGTCCTCCAGGGGATCGACTGGGTCGCCGCCGGAAAGACCGACGGCACCCGTTGAGGTTCGCCAGCGTTCGACGCGTCGGGGTCCGCCACCGCGGACCTCC
>JBFWRA010000487.1:0-4701 GCA_050249155.1 Isosphaeraceae bacterium
GCCTCATAGAAGAATCTCACCTTCGCGAACTCGTGTCCCACCGTCTCGGGCGGGGCGACTCCGTCTCGATGGCCTCGCTCGACCATGAACGGCCTGGGGGCGATCAGCGCGGCCATTTCCGCGTAGGTGAACGTGCTTCCCAGGTCCCACTCGAAGATTTCGGATTCCCCCGTCCAGACGGAGCTGGAAGGGCTCCGCGTGGACGCGTTCTTCCAGACCCACTCGTTGAAGTCGGCCGAGCAAATCGAGAGACAGTAATCTGAGACCAGGGGGGGAATCCGCATCGCCGACTTCCCCCCGTAGCTGAGCCCGTAAAAGGCGATGCGCGCGGGGTCGACGAAGGGCAGCGACTTCAACCACTCGGTGATCCGCTGGTGCTGGGGAACGATGACCGAGAACAGAGTCTTACCCAGGGGGTTGGCCTTGCGCTGAAGGGTGCGGAAGCGATCCTGACCGATGTAGAGGTTCTGAGGCGCGAACGTGACGAACCCTTGCTCGGCGAGCCTCACCGCGTACTGGTTGTAGGCGGGATTGTCGACCGTCGGGTCGGCGACGTCCCGGGGACGCCCCTCCAGGCCGTGCTGGCAAACCACGACCGGACGCTTCTCTCCGTCCTTCACGTCCTTTGGCACGAGCAGAATCCCAAAGGCGATCACGTCCGGCCAGACGTCCAGCACGACCTCGAAACCGGTGTACCCCGGCTCGTCGAAGACCCTGCGGGAGCGAGGGTTTAGGGGAAGGAAGGGGTCGTCGAACTTGCCGATGACCTGGTCGCGGAAGATCGCCCGATAGTGCTCGGCGGTTTCCTGGAACTTCTCCGGAGAGGACGTGTCCAGGCCCTTCATGAACTCGGCCCGGACGTAGGAGGACTCGATCAGGAGCCGTTGCGTGTGCTGATCGATTTCCTGGGCCTGACGGTTCTGTCGGGCGTCGAAATCGAACCGCGCGCGCAGCGCCTTCGGCGCGTCGCCGGCCTCAACGAGCCTCGCCGAGGCATTCAGCGTCTCCAGTACCGCGGAGAGGGTGCCGGACGACAACGGGTTGGCATCCTCCGCCTCGGTCGCGCGGAGGGTCCGCTCGTCGATCCTCAGGCCGGTCAGGAGTGCGCGGGCCCGCTGGATCTCGGCCTGGAACGCGTCGATCGAGGGCGTGGAGGTTCGTCCCGGCCCGCCGCCGTCGCCTGGCTTGACGACCAACTCCGGCACCTTCGAAGCTTCCACGATCAAGGACCTGGGAGTGATCAGAGTCGCGAGTTCGGCGTCACCGAGCCGATCGAGGAACCCGAAAACGTTCCGATCCAGCGGCTCGGTCCAGATCCCTTCGCGAGGACCGAAGTAACCGGAGACCGCCACCGCGTCGACCCGGGTGTCCAGCGCCCCCGAGTAGAGGGCGACCAACCCCCCTTCGCCATACCCGACGACCCCGATTCTCGGATCTCGGCCGTTCGCGTCCTTCACGAACCAGTCGAACGCCGCCAGCACTGTCTGAATCTCGTAGCCGATGAGGTGCCGGCCCAGGGTGAAGGCGGGTCGGTAGAGGATCTCCCTGGTGGTGAGCTTCGTTCGGCCGTTTCGAGGTTCGAGCTTCCGGTCGATCAGGACAGGGACGATCACCCGGCAACCGCTCTCGGCGAGTCGCCGGGCGAACTGGGACGCGGCCGGGACGCCCTCGACCAACCCGCTGATCCCTTCGGGAGTCTGCTCGCAATCAGGGATCGCGACGACGTCGGCGAGCGGTTCGCGCCCTGTGGGAACGAGGAGGAGTCCTTCGCCATGAACGCCGCCGAAGGCGGGCCACCGCACGGCGAACGCCTCAAAACCGTTTCCCTTGCCCACGAGGGCCGGCTCAACTGTCGTGCCGACCAGTTCCGGGGCGTCGAACGGAACCCGGGGGTCGCGGATTCCGAGGACCTGGGCCAGTCGTTTCCGGTTCGGCTCGACCGAGGCGGCGTAAGCCTCGGGTGAGGACGTGTCGCGCGTCCAGTACTTTTCCCGTCCGGCGACCGACTCGGCGGTCTTGCGGAGCAGGAACCGATCGACCCCGTCGACGAGTTGAGCGGCGACGTCCCCTTCCAAAGTCAAAGGCATCGTCCCTGGCAAGGGGACGGGCTCGTCCGCTCGCGATGGTCGGAAACCGAGTGAGACGAGGAGCAAGCTCCAAGCCAACGGACGGAACGCGCGCATCGCCAGGCCTCCAGGAGAACGGTCGCGGACGGACAACGTCGCTCCGAGGCTATGGCGGATCGTCGGCTCGCGGAAGAGGGCAGGTGGGATCGCGCCGGTTTTTTCAACGATGTGGGACGCGCCACCGGTGAGGATCGTGACGACGATGGGAAATCTGGTCCGCGTCTCATGGGTTCGTTCCGCGAACCAAGACCCGGTCGATCCGAGCCACCAGGCACCTCGAAGGGTGGCCCGTGGCGGCGCGACCAACCCGACGGTCCCATGTCGTTTGGTCGGTGACTCCGCCAGCTTCCGGAAGTCCGATCGGGTATATTTGGGGAAGCGAGGGAGCGTCTGAAGTCCGACGTTCTCTCAACCGATTCCGGTACTTGACAGGGATTTCACCAAGAACTCTCGGTTTCCGCCGCTCACTCATGGCCAAGGCCCGACCCCAACTCAAAACGGACGCCGCTGGTGATCACCGCGCCAGCACTCCCGCGCTGATCGTCTTCACCGACGTCCGGGGCTTCACGAAGTGGGCGGATTCCATTGAGGTTTTCGCACATCTCAATCAATTTATCAATGAATACCTCGCGATCCTCAGGGAGGAGTTTCCCGAGCCGGCCTTTATCAAGGGGCTTGGCGACGGGGCCATGATCGTCGAGGAATTGTCGGCCGACCAGCTCGACCCCTTGGACATGGTGAATCGCACGCTGGCGAGAATCGAGGGAGTCGATCGCCGGTTCAACGAGTATTGCGGAACGTTCGCTCGCACAGTCGGCCATCAAGGCGATCTGAGACTAGGCTGGGGCGTCGTTCGGGGAGAGGTCAAGAAGTTCGCGCGGGAAGGCCAGACGGATTACGTCGGCTCGAACGTGAATAAATGCTCGAGACTGTGCGACCTCGCCCGGCCTTTCGGGATCGCTCTGGACGCCGATGACTTTCCCGAGCTCCCCGAGCCGCCAGGACGATTGCGGTTCTTCGAACAACGGCGCATCCTTAGCGGGCTCGAAGAGGTCAGGGTCTGGGTCACCGAGGAGATCTTCACCGGGTTCGTGACGCGGGAACGCCTCAGGCAGACTCCCGAGGTTCACGTCGCCGGTCTGTGTATCGACGCGTCAGGCCGTGAGGGGCTGAGCGTTTTGCTGGCGACCCGTTCCGAACGCCGCAGGCTGTTTCCCAACCTGATCGAAGGGTGCGGGGGTCAACTCGCCTACTCGGAGACTTTCGCCGAAGGGGTGGCCCGGCATTTCCGGCTCGAAATGGGGGTCCAGGTACGCGTCCTTGAGGATTTGCATTGTCTCTACGAGATCCGGGAACCCAATGAGCCAGTGATCCCTGGCATCCGTTTTCTGTGCGAGATCGTGGGCGACAAGGTGGCCCAATCGAAGAACCACTCGAAGGTCGAGTGGGTTCCCGAGGCGACGTTCCGCGACCTTTCCGCCGAGCGATTCGTGGGCAACCTCAAAGAGGAGGCCACCCTCCTGATCGATCGATTCAAGGCGTCGACGTCGCGATAACGGCCCGGCTCTCGGCGTCCATCCTCTGGGGAGCCCGCAGGAGCCTAACCCCGTTGAGGATCACCAGCACGGTGCTCCCCTCGTGGCCGAGCACCGCCAACGGGAGGGGGAGATCGCCCACGTAGGTCGAGGCGAGCAAGAGGGCCATCATCCCGAAGGCGAAAACCAGGTTCTGCCGGATCACCCGGTTCGCCCGGCGTGACAGGGCGACGGCCTCGGGAAGCAAGGTCAGGTCGTCCCGCATCAGGACCACGTCGGCGGTTTCCAGGGCCACGTCGGTGCCGCCCACACCGACGGAGACACCCAAATTCGCCGCGGCCAGGGCGGGGGCGTCGTTGATTCCGTCCCCGACCATCGCGACGCTTCCGTAACGCTTCCGCAACTCCTGGATGAATCTGAGCTTGTCCTCGGGGAGCAGACCCGCGGCGTGTTCGATCTGGAGAGGCCCGGCGATCGCCGCGGCGACCCGGGCGTTGTCCCCCGTCAGCATCACGACGTGCTCAAGCCCGAGTTCCCGAAGCTCCTTGACGGCCTGATCGGCGGTCGACCGGAGGGCGTCGGCGATCGCCAGGACTCCCAGAACGGTCTGGTCGGCTCCCACGAAGACGACGGTCTTGCCCTCGTGGGCCAGGGTCGCGGCGCACTCGATCAGCGCCGGTGGGATCTCGCCCGAGAATTCCTCGATCAGGTCGGGCTTGCCGACGCGGATGAGCCTGCCGTTCACGCGCGCCTGGAGCCCTCGACCGACGATCGCCTCGACGTCGGTCGCCGGCGCGAGGGCCAGATCCCTGGCCTCGGCCTCCTTGACGACCGCCCGGGAGAGCGGGTGTTCCGAGGGGGCCTCGGCCGAGGCCGCCAGGGCCAGCAGGTCGTTCGGATCGACTCCCTCGGCCGGTCGGAGGTCGACCAGCCTGGGCTTGCCGATCGTCAACGTGCCCGTCTTTTCGAGGGCGACCGCGCGTAGACCCGCGGCCTCCTCCAGGTCGGCCCCACCCTGGAAGAGGATTCCACGCCGCGCC
>JBFWRA010000488.1:0-4700 GCA_050249155.1 Isosphaeraceae bacterium
CCACCCGCCGTTACGTCACCGAGGAGCGTTGCAAGGACACGGTCTTCGTGCCGATGATCGAGTCGGTCCCCGCGATTCAGAACCTGGACGCGATCAGCTCGATTCCAGGAGTCCACGCCCTGTTCGTGGGCCCAAACGACCTGACCGTGAACATGGGAATCCCAAACGAATATGACCATCCGGAACTGATCGCGGCCCTGAAAAAAATCATTGACGTGGGAAACCGGCATCACGTGGCCGCCGGCTGCTGGTTCGGAACCGCCGAGCATGCGATCCGAACGATTCGGCAAGGGGCCCGATTCGTGGTCTACTCCAACGACGGACTGATGCTCAAGAACGCGATCGCCGCGGAGTTCACCGGCCTTCGCAAGGGGTGAGCCGCCGGGCGACCCCGGACCAAATCCGCCCGCGCGATCGAATCGAAAGAAATGAGCCGTGAATCACTTCCCGGATTCTCGATGGATCAGCGTGCCACGTGGTTCGGTTCTCCGAACCCGTGAGGTTCCGCCATGGCCGCCGGCACGGGTTCGGAGAACCGAACCACGTGGCACCCTCGCTTCGATCCCCACACGGGAGTTCCTTCTCGACTTGTTCCCAAGGAGCGTTCCGTTGGACGCGTCGGTCTTTCCCTCGGGGATCAGGCCGCTTCTCCTTCCCGTTCTCGGTCCAGCAGGAGTTTGAGGGCGCGTCGCAGGGCCTGCGCGGGGGAAACGCTCGACGCCTTCCGGTAACGAATCGTCACGATGACGCCGTCCCCCAGGTCCAGCTCCGTCGGGGGGGGCTTCGCGACGCCTGGGCGTCGCGAACGGACGGCGCGCACCGCCTCGGTGACCTCGGATCGTGTCAGTCCCTCGCCGACGACGGCGTCGGCCAGCTCGCGTTGCATCGTCGGGTCGGGAAGTTTGGAGACCTCGTACGCGACCGAGGCGGGCAGGGCCCCCTGCTCCACCTGATCCCGCACGGTCTCCGGCAGTTCCAGCAAGGCCAGCGCCCGGGTCACGGCCGACGGGTGCAGGCAAAGTTCCTGGGCGAGCTGGCGTCCCCCCCAGTTGTGGCGATCCATCAGGGCCCGAAACGCCCTGGCCTGTTCCACCGGTCGGAGGTCCTCACGAAGTGCGTTCTCGACGAGTTGAAGCGCCAGGAGCTCGGCGGGATCGGCGGGCCGATCCATGATCACGCAGGACAACGTTGGGAGTCCCGCCCGTTTGGCGGCTCGCCAACGGCGTTCACCGCAAACGATGAGGTACCGCGCGAGAGGCTCGTCCCATCGCACGCGGATCGGCTGGAGCTGCCCTCGCGTCCGCAGGCTCTCGGCGAGTCGATCCAGGCCCTCCTCGTCGAAATCCTCACGAGGCTGCGCGGGATCTCGGTCGATGCGATCCACGGGGATTTCCGCCGCGTCCTTGGAACGGATCAGTCCCTGGAGCCGGCTCGAAGACGCCCCCGACGCCCCGGTTGCACCGTGCAATTCCCGGGTGCCGTGGAGCGGTCGGGGGGTTCGGCCAGCCCCCATCGAGGCGTCGATATTCGCCCCGCTGGTGGAGAGGATCTTGTCGAGCTTGCCCATTTCAGGCGGCCTCCGTCCCAGGCTTTCGATCGGCGTCCGTCACGCGCTCGTCAACGTCGGCTTCCAACCGCTGAACCAGCTCGGTCGCCAGCGCCTGCAAGACCTTGGCGGAGGCCCCTCGGGGCTTGTAGCGGGCGATCGTCTGCCGGGCCGCGATCGACTCCTTGAAGTCGGCCGCGTAGGGCACCGCGGTCGCGAACACCTCGTTCCCATACGCCGACCGAAGACGGTTGTCGTACGCCTTGTGAATGGCCAGCCTCGGATTGAACATCGTGATCAGGTAGCCGAGCAGTCGGAGCGTCGGGTTCGGCCCCGATCGAACCGCGTGGAGCCAGTCCTGGATCGCCCGAACTCCCTGCGCTCCATAGTCTTCCGCCTGAAGAGGCACCACCAGGCCGTCGGCCGCGAGCAGGGCCGCCCAGGAACAGCCCGAGAGCGTCGGTGGGCAATCGACCAGCACGAGGTCGTATCGGGAGGCCAGCTCGGAGAGGGTGGCGCGAAGCCTCATCTGCACTTCCAGCGGCTGCTCCCAGGGGCGGGGAACGTTCGAGTCGTTCGCCGCGGGGGACCCGGGCAACAGATCCAGACCCTCCGCCCCCGAGTCCCGGACCACCTGGTCGAGGAACGGGTCGTCGCCGGCGAGCACCGCCGCGATGGTCTCGGAAGGGTCCAGCGCGTCGAGCGCCTCGGGTCCCAGCAAGCCCTGGGTCAACGAGCTTTGCGGGTCGGCGTCCACCAGCAAGATTCGACGTCCCGCCTTGGCGAACGTGCCGCCCAGGTGATGAACCGAACTCGTCTTGCCCACGCCGCCTTTCTGGTTCAAGAACGTGACGACGGCCAACGTCTCGCCTCCCTCTACGGGTCGCCTCCGAACCTCGACGCGACCGACCATCCTCTCTCAAGGCCCGTCGGTCTCTCCGTTCGTGTTTATCGGCGGGTACCCCCAGGCCCATCAACTCGATTCCCAGGTGGCTGGCGGATCAATCTCCTCCTGGCCGAACGGCGACGTATCCAGACCACTACGAGGGCCGTCCTCGTTACGCGCCCCGCCTCGTGGCGATCGCGCGGGAACCCGACGGAACTCCCGCGATTGCACCGTGCAACGACCCGCGATCACCACGAAACGTGAGGCGAATGGGGCAGGGGGGTCGGTTTGAGAAGCCTCGTCCCATCGACCAGAGAATCCCGTTTTTTGGACCGACGTTCCCGATTCTCACGCCGATCCGAGGGAGTCGACCAGGTCTTCCATCGGCGGGGAACCACGACTTCACCGCGTATGAGGAGTTCTCACAAGCGAAAATCAAACAACCCCTGGCCAGATCTAGCCAAGATGACGTGGACAAGCAGGCCCAACCTTCCATTCTTTTCAACTTCCGTGAAGGACGAGGAAACGAGGGGACGCGCCGAGCCCGGGACGGGGGGTGATCGGTCGTCCGTGAACCCCAGCGACAGGGGCTCTCAAGACGGTGGGGCGTCGTCGTCGCACCGTTGAAGCACATGCTCCGGCGTCTGTCGCCGGGCTGGAAGGGTCGGGGCTCGGGACGTACCGTGGAGGTCGGGCAGCCGGAATCCACCATCAGCGCGACATCCCTGATCGTCACGGGTGGCGGGGTCCGACCAGGCGGTGGGCGTCGACGAGGCTTGGCGACCCGTACACCGGGGATCACTCATTAGGGATCGCCAGGGGCGGAGACACCCCCTCGCCGAGCGTTCCGAATCGATCGGAATCGTTTCGAGTGGCTAGCCGCGGAGGTTCACCCTGTTCTCAAACTCCTGTCCTGAAATGGGTCGCACGAGACTCGGGAATTCGGGACGAATCGCCCGCGGGCTTCGACGATCAAAGGGAAGGGGGCTGGGAAGTGTGTCTGAACGTGAGAATGCGACGACGAATTCCGGGAGACCCGGTCCGACTGTGATGGTCGTCCGGGTGGCGGTCGCTGGCGGGAACGGGCCGTGTGTCTGAAAGTAACGGCCGGCATGTGCCTGAAAGAAAGGAGCCTGTTTGGCGTGTGCCTGAAAGTAAGTCGGGGTGGGCGGGGGAGGGCCCTGGGTGTGTGCTTGAAAGCAAGAGGGGCGTGCGTTTGTTTGAAAGTAAGGGGGATGTGCTTGAAAGTAAGGTCGCGCGTGCCTCGCGGTAAGGATACGTGCGCCTCGAGGTGAGGGGGCGTGGGCCCGACAGTAAGTCGCGATTTTGTAAATCATACCCTGGCAGGGTCTTGCGATTCAGGGATCGGGTTGGAATCTTCCTTGTTGTCTGAGTTCTCTCAAGACGCGGGCAGGTGTGTGCCCGGAACATTGATCGAGCGGCCGGAGCCCGATGGCGAGGGGCCGCACTCCTCGTTCATCAAGGTCGGGGCGACCCTCCCACGCGCCTGAGTTGGACCCCTCGCAACGGGACGCGAACCGCCAGGAAGTCGTCGGGTCGAACCTCTTCCTCCTACGCGCGCCGCGGATTCTCGAGAGCCTTCGCGACGTTGAGCTGGCCGCGATCCGCGGACAGGAGCCCAGCCCCGCCACGTTGGAACCGGGAGAGTCAAGCTTAATCCGCCCGAACCTGAAAATACATGCTTAGGCGAATCCTAAAGAATCCATTCCGGATTCCCGCCGCGTCGGGGGCGAGTTGGGGACAATGGGAGGTCGCGGCGCGAGTGGTCAGGGAGTGGATGCCACGTCGCGAGGCGACTTCGCCTCGGTCGCGGCGCGGCGAAGGGGGTCAACACGCCTGAAGTCGGACCCGAAGCGTCTCCAGCGCGAGCACCCAGAGCTTGTAAGCGTTGGGACCGGAGCAACCCAGGTGTTCTCCGATCTCACGGAAGGATTTGCCCTGCTTGGTCTTCCAGATGAGCGTGAGACGCTGTCGCTCAGGCAGTGAGAGGAGAGCCCGCTCGATACGATCATGGGACTCGCGACGGATGACGTTGGCGTGGGGAGTCTCCTTGTCACCCTCCCCGTTCAGCAGGGCGTCGGACTCCGCGCCCAGGGATTCCAGGGGGATTTCCTTCGAGACGCCCCTCATGGCGACGTCTCGGTAGCGTCGGCGAAAGGTGCGCGCGGGGGGTCGAAGGATCGACCGATGCCAGGCCCGGTGCTCGCCGTGCGTGGTGCCGGGGGTGGCGGCGCTGTCGCGGGGGGC
>JBFWRA010000489.1:0-4699 GCA_050249155.1 Isosphaeraceae bacterium
CCAGCCTCGCCGACCTCTTTGGTTTTCGGTTCCAGTTCGCCGTCTGGCTGGCCATCTCCCACTTCGCCGTCGTGCGGTTCCTCACGTACATCGATCAACGCATCAGGCTGGAGGGCTGGGAGGTGAAGCAGCGTCTGGTGGCCGTCGGCCACGCGATGGAGGAGGCCGGTCGATGGTGAGCTCCAGACGCCTCCTCGTTCTGGCCGCCCTCGCGCTGGTCGCGGCCTCGCCTGACCCGGACGTCGTCCTCTCGGGTGACGGCTCCGCGTCGACCAACGACGCGCGTCAGGCCCTGGCTGAACGAGGCTATCCCTGGTACGACGCCCAGGAGGATCGCGTGGTGCCGGTTCTTCCGGAACCCGACTGGGACGCCGGCTGGATCAAGCGGACCGGCGACTGGTTCTCCTCGTTCTTCAAACCGATTGGCGATTGGTTCGCATCGTTCAACGGCTGGAGGCTGCCCGGAATCGGCGTGGGAGCGGGCGACCTCATCGCCATCGGACTGGCGACGCTCCTGGTCACCGTCTTGCTGGTGGTCTTGCTCGAAATGCTTCGCCGATACCGTCCCATCGATCAGGAGAAGGTCGGTTCCAGCACGATCGGCAAGGGGGAGGCGCGGCGGATCGAGGGGCTTCCGATCGCCGACTCCATCGACTTGACCGACCCGTGGGCCCAGGCGAAACGGCTCCGCGAGCGGGGCGACTTCGCCGGCGCGATCGTCTACCTGTTCGCGCATCAACTGTTAACGCTGAGCAGGATCGGCCAGCTTCGACTGATTCCCGGGAAGACCGGCCGCCAACTGACAAGGTCGGTGCCCGATCGGACGCTTCGACAGCGCGTGGAGCCCACGCTACGGCTCTTCGAGGCGGTCTACTACGGTCAGCGAGCCCCCACCGCCGAGGCGTTCGCCACGGTCTGGACCCAGGCCGAGGCGTTCGAACGCGACGTTCGGGCCCGAATCGAAGGGGCCGTCGCATGATGGGATTTCTGGGCTCCACGACCCGTCGCCTCGCCGCGCCGACCCTGCTCGTCCCGCTCATCCTGGGATGTTCCAACGGCGTGGAGACTCCATACGGCCGCTCGCGAACCACCAGCATCAACGGGACGGGCGCGCTGGCGGAGATGTTCCGGGCGCGCGGCCACGAGGTCCGCGCCGCGGTCCGGCTCTCCGACGAACTCAACGCCTGGGCCGACGTGATCGTGCGAATCTCCCCGTATTCCGGGCCCGTGCCGAACGACGAGGCGAATTGGTACGACGCCTGGTTGAATACTCAGGCCGGTCGGCGGATCGTCTACGTCCCTCGCGACTACGTCGCCGACGTCGAATACTGGTCCCGCGCGCTGGATCAACTTCCGTCCGACGCGACTCCGAGACTCCGCGAGCGCGTCCAGAACGCCCTGGACCAGGCCCGGGCCCAGGACGGGGTCGAGCAATTCCCGCCGGACGCCAAGGAGGTCGCCGACGCCCGATCCTGGTTCGCTCTGGAACCCCCCACGCCCGATCCATTGACGAGTCCAAAACCCCAGGCGGGGTCGTTCCGGGCGTCGGGCCGGGTCGCGACCGGACCCCCCTCGCAGGTTTGCGCCGACCTGAGCGGCCCCTGGGCCGCCGGTGTCTCCTCCATGCGGGCGGCGATTCCGTTCCGCCGCTGGCTGAAGACCGCGGACGAGGTCGTCCTGCTGGCCTGTGGATCGAAGGCCCTGGCGGCGTCCTGGACTCGGAACAACACGAGCCGAGTCCTGATCCTCGCCAACGGTTCGTTCGCGCTCAACGCGGCGCTGGCGGCGAACCCCGGGCGCCGGCCCCTGGCGGAACGGGTGGTCGACTGGGCCGGATTCGCGGGCGACGAGGAGGAAGGAGAGTCCGGCGCGACGATCCCGAAGCGAGTGGCCTTCGTCGAGGGGCTCCACGTCGCCACCGAACCCGCCCGGCAACCCTCCGTCTTCGATCTGCTGTACGTCGAGCCCTTCGGCAAGGTCGCGGCGCAGCTTCTGGCGCTGGGACTGGTCGCCGCCCTGGCCCGCGCCCCGCGGTTGGGCAGGGCTCTCCCCGACGAACCCTCCGGGGCCGACCGTCCCGCCGCGCACCCCGAGGCGCTGGGGGCTCTGCTGGCCAGAACCGGCCAGGCGGGCGTCGCCCGCTCCATCCTGGAAACGTATCGACGCTGGAGGACGCCTCACGTCGGCCGCTCCAGTCATCGGCCCCCCTCACTTGACCGGGACGCGAGATCCTGACGGCACCGACCTCGTGCAACGACCCGCCCAAACTCGTATGATCGTCGGCGGAACGGAGACCACCGAGTCGGGACCAACCGAACCGGCGTTCCGCTCCGAGCCAAGCCGTCACGGACCGCAACGCACCTCCTCGCGACGAGAGCCGACCCACGACGCATGAATGACGAAACACCCCCTGACCTCGTCTTCGACGCCGATCCCTCCGAGGCGCGGGCCGTCCCCCCGCCGCTCCCGGCGACCGGACCCGTCGCCTCCTGGGCGGCCCGCGTCCTCACCGAGATCAACACGATCTACATCGGCCAGGATCGGCTCGTCCACGGAGTCCTCGCCGCGCTGCTGGCCGACGGCCACGTCCTGATCGAGAGCGTGCCGGGCCTGGGCAAGACCCTTCTGGTGCGCACTCTCGGCAAGGTGCTGGGCTGCGCGTTCAACCGCATCCAGTTCACCCCCGACCTGATGCCCTCCGACGTCACCGGCTCTCCCGTGTACGACGAGCGGGTTCACGACTTCCGGTTCCGTCCGGGTCCGGTCTTCACGCAACTCTTGCTGGCCGACGAGATCAACCGCGCTCCCGCCAAGACCCACTCGGCGCTCCTGGAAATCATGCAGGAGTGCCGGGTCACCATCGACGGCGTGAACCATCCGATCGAGCGGCCGTTCCTGGTGATGGCCACGCAAAACCCCATCGAATCGGAGGGAACCTACAACCTTCCCGAGGCCCAGCTCGATCGGTTTCTGTTCAAGCTGGTCGTCGATTACCCGGCGCTTCAAGAGGAACTCGACATCCTCCAACTGCATACCCGGGGCCCCGGCCCCGAGGCGATGCTCACCGAGCGCCTGAGGACCGTGACCGGGCCGGCCGAGGTTCTCGAAATGCAGAGGCACTGCCACAAGGTCCTCGTCGACGACCACGTGCTGGGGTACATCGCCGCCCTGGTGCGCAAGACCCGTACCTGGCCGACCTTCTCCCTCGGCGCGTCTCCTCGGGCCGGGGTCGCGATCCTTCGAGGCGCTCGAGCCGTCGCGGCGCTGGAGGGCCGCGAGTTCGTCGTGCCCGACGACGTCCAGGAGGTCTTCCTGCCAGCGCTGCGACACCGGGTGATTCTCACCCCGGAGGCCGAGGTCGAAGGGCGAGGGGCCGACGAACTTCTCGCCGAATTGCTCCGGTCCGTGGAGGTCCCCCTCAAATGATCTGGCCAGGCCGGCGGCTCGCGGTCCTGCTGCTGGTCCCGACGTTGCTCTCGTTGACGCTTTTCGTCGCGGAATCGGTCTGGCCGGCGGTGCTCCTGCTCGACGCGGCGATCGTTCTGGCGGCGTGCCTGGATCTGGTGACGGTGGTCCGACCCGCCCGACTGCGAGTCGAGCGGATCTGCGGCTCGGTTCGGTCAATCGGCGAGCCGCAAAGCGTCACGCTGAAGGTCGAGAACGTCGGCAAGACCCACCTCGCGATGCGGGTCCGCGACGACGTCCCCGAAACGTTCGAGGCCGAACCGGGGGAGTTCGTCGTGAACGTCCCCCCGATGAGCCTCGCGGAACTGACCTACCAGGTCACGCCAAAGCGTCGAGGAACCTACGCCTTTCGACGGATGGACGCCCTGGTTCTCAGCCGCCTGGGACTCTGGCAACGGGCGATCGCCATCGATCACCCGACCGTCGTCCAGGTCTATCCTGACGTTCGGCAGATCGCCCGGTACACCGTGCTGGCCCGCCGCGACAAGCTCAGCACGATGGGAGTCCGACGCTCCCGAAGGCTCGGCACGGACAACGAGTTCGAGCGGCTCCGCGACTATTCCGAAGGGGACGAACCCCGACACATGGACTGGCGGGCCACCGCCCGGCGTCGCAAACTGACCGTCCGGGCTCACCAGGTGAACCAGTCCCAACGGTTGATCTTCCTGATCGACTGCGGTCGAATGATGGCCGGAGACACCGGCGCGGGACTCTCTCCCCTGGACCACGCCCTCAACGCCATGCTCATGCTCGCGCACGTGGCGCTGATCCGAGGGGATCAAGTGGGGCTTCTGGCGTTCTCCGACGGGGTCAAGGCGTACGTCCCCCCCGGCGGCGGCCCGAAACGAATCAACCGGATCGTCCACAGCGTGCACAACCTGTTCCCCGAGCTGGTCGAACCGCGGTACGATCGCGCGTTCGTCGAACTCGAAAAGCGCTGCCGGAAACGTTCGCTGGTGATCCTGATCACGAACCTGTTCGACGACGTCAGCGCGCAGCTCGTCGCCGATCACCTGGGCAATCTGGTGGGCAAGCACTTGCCGCTGGGCGTGTTCCTTCGAGATCAAGACGTCTTCGCGATGGCCGACGACGCCCCCGACTCCGGCCCGGGTCTGTACCAGGGGGCCGCGGCCGCGGCGATGTTGACCTGGCGCGAGCGCGCTCTGGCGGGCCTTCGCCTTCGCGGAGTGCTCTCCCTGGTCGTCGCCCGAGGCGTGCTAACCGCTGCTCTAAT
>JBFWRA010000490.1:0-4688 GCA_050249155.1 Isosphaeraceae bacterium
GGGTGGGATCACGTAAGGGGCGGGCTTGCCGGTCATTTTCCGCTGAAGCAGCAATTCGTTTTCATAGGTCACGATCGCGTCGCCAGTCCCCCGGTCGAAGCTGGCCATGCTCTGCCGCCCCGACGCGTCCATGTTGGCGACCCTCGCCTGGACCGCGGCCAGAAGCCTCCGCGCCGCCTCGACGTCGGCGGGTGCTCCTTTGGCTTCGTTCCGCGAGAGCGCCGCGCCGTAAATCGCGTTGACGTTCCACCGAGCGCCGCCGGAGGTCTTCGGATCGGGGTAAAGCACGGACACGCCAGGACGCGCCAGGTCGTCCCAGTCCTTGATTCCCAGGGGATTCCCCTCGCGAACGCCGATCACGACCAGGCTTCGAGTCATCATCCCTTGATCTGGACCGGCGTTCCAATCCTCTCGAACGAGCCCCGCGTCAACCAGCCGCTGGACGTCCCCCTCCATTGAGAGGACGGCCACGTCGGCGTCGAACCCCGAGGCGATCGCCCGACTTTGCGCCCCCGATGCGCTGTACGATTCCTCGAAGCGGACCGCGCGACCGGTCGTCCGTTCCCAATGCCGGGCGAAGGCGGGCAAGACCCCGTCGTGGAACGCCTCGCGAATGACCGAGTAGGCCCCGATCGTGAGGGTGTCGACAGTCCCCGCCCCTCGGGTCGGCCCGCAAGCCGGGGCACCCGTCGCCAGCGCCGTCAGGATGAGGATTCCGAACGGTGGAAGACGTCGTCGTTCCATGACATGAGCACTCGTGGCGACCTGGGTCAGATGGTCCAATCCGCCACGTAACCGCGCTGACGGAGCCGGTTTTCCTTCACGAGGTCGGCGAACGTGGTGCGGTCGACCACGTTGGAGGTCGCCTGGCGGACGCGATCCCAGAAGTGATGAAAGTGGCAATCTCCGTGGAAGGCGCACTCCTTGGGTCGAGACTGGCTGACGCAGTCCACCGGGGCGATCGGACCGTCGACGTACCGCATGATCTGTCCCACGGTGATGGCCTCCGCGGGCCTGGCCAGGTGGTAGCCGCCTTCCGCCCCCCTTCGGCTCCGCACGAACCCGCCCCCCTTCAACTGCCCCAGAATCACTTCGAGAAACCGGATCGGGATCTTCTCCCGCGACGCGATCTCCGCGATCTTGAGCGGCTCAGGCGCGTCGTGTTCGGCCAGGGCGTAAACCGCCCGGATCGCGTAATAACATCTCGACGACACACTCATGGCGGAGTCCCCGGCCGTTCCGGGCGAATCATCGCAATTTCGACTCGATCAGTCAAGAACGGGAACGGCTGATCACCGCGCGAGGGCTTCTCGTTCCCGAGTCGCTTTCGGCTATGATGGGTACGGGGCCCGTTCGGCTCATCGCCGGGGGGTGGTTCGTACTGGAATTCGGGCCGAGCGACGTTCATGTCCATCGAGGAACTGAAAGAACGGGCCCGACGGGTCTTCAACGAACGCTTCGGCAAAGATCCGAACGTGATCGCCAGAGCGCCTGGGCGGGTGGAACTCCTGGGCAACCACACCGATTACAACGGCGGCCTGGTCCTCGCCGCGGCGATTGATCGGTTCGCCGTGGTCGCCGGACGGGCCACGACGTCGCCAGGGGCTTCCGTCCATTCCGCGAATTTCGATCAGACCGACACGTTCCACTTCGGACGGGACCAGCTTGAACTGGGAGATCGCACGTCGTGGGCGCGCTATGTCCGAGGGGTCGTCTGGGCCCTGACCGAGCGCCAGCGACCGACCGGGGGGTTCGAGGCGGTGATCGCCGGGAACGTCCCCCTGGGCGCGGGACTCTCCAGCTCGGCGAGTCTCCAGGCCGCGATCGGAACCTTCCTCCTGTCGATCGGGTTTGTGGAAGGTCCCAAGGGTGAATCCGAGGATTCTCGGTTGATGAGTCTGGCCCAGACCCTTCAGCGTGGGGAAAACGAGTTCGTGGGCGTGGCCTCGGGCTTGCTCGACCAGTTCACGGTCCTGTTTGGAAGAGCGGGGCACGCCGTCGGCCTGGACTGCCGCGACCTGAGTCACCGACGTCTGCCGTTCGGTCCGAATCCACCGGCGATCGTGGTCTGCGACTCGATGACGTCGCGGTCGCTGGCCGACGGAAAGTACAACGAGCGTCGGGCCGAGTGCGAGCGCGTGGTGGCCCACTTTCAAGAACTCCAGGGCGGCGAGGCCGTCCGCTGGCTCCGCGACGTCACGCGGAATCAACTCGAATCGGCCTGGGACGACCTGGACCCGGTCGGCCGATTGCGGGCTCGGCACGTCTTGGCGGAGAACGAACGGGTGCGCCAGGGCGCGTCGGCCCTCTTGGCTGGGGACGTCCCGACGTTTGGCCGGCTCATGTCGGCGTCGCACGCATCCAGTCGTGACGATTTCGGCAACAGTTCCCCAGCGCTCGACGACCTGATCGAGGCGGCGGAGGACTCCCCCGGCTTCCTCGGCGGCAAGCTCTCTGGCGGAGGCTGGGCCGGCTGCACGGTCAACCTGGTGGCCGCCGATCAGGCGGAGGCGTTCGCCGAATCCGTGGCCGAGGGTTACGCCCGGCGGACCGGGCGTCGGCCCGACGTACACGTTTGCAACGCGGTGGATGGCGCGTCGGCCTCAGTCCAGTGACTTGCGCAGGGCCTTGGCCTCGGGGTGGTCGGGGTCCGCGGCGAGCAGTTCGTCGAGGACTTTCCGCGCCTCGTCGCGGTTGCCGACGGCGTCGAGCGACTCGGCCAGCTTGACCTTGAGCTGGGCGGCGCGGAGCGGCTTGAGCTTCAAGGACAGGGCGACACGATATTCCTCGACCGCCTCGCCGTGCTTCTTACCCGCGGCCAGGGCGTCGGCCAGCGCCGCGTGGTTCTCGGGGTCGTAGACGTCGATATACAGGCACTCGGTGGCCCATCGTTCCGAGGCCGCCGCGTCGCCCGCGGCCAGGTGCTTTTGCGCCAGGGCCTTGCGGACGTCGAGGTTGTCGGCGTCGTTGGCGGCGAGCCTGGCGAGGTCGGCCAGGAGCTTGGCCTCGTCCCCCTGCCGGATGTGGACCCTGGCGAGGCTGGCGATCCATTTGGTGTGGTAGGGGTCGTCCTCGCGGGCCATCTCATAGAGCCGTTCCGCCTCGTCGAGCCGACCGGCCTTCATTTCGAGGTCGGCCAGCAGGCCGATCACGCGTTCGTTGGGCTGGTCGGGGTCCAGCGCCGGGCGAAGCAGGGCCAGGGCCTCGGCCTCGTCTCCGATGGTCACGAGCATCTGGGCCTTCACGAAGCTGGCCAGGGGATGGTGCGGCTTGAGCGCCAGCGCCTTGTCGGCGAAGGGCCGCGCCTCCTTGTAGTCACGCCTGGCGAAGTGTTCATAGGCCATCTTGGCGTTGAGGTCGGGGTCGTCGGGAGACTCCTTCACCAGTCGTTCCAGCCTGGAGAACGGCAAGGGTTTCTCGTCGGCGACCCTGGTCCGGATCGTCTTGACCACACGGTCGAGGAATTCGAGATACCTGGCCTCGAAGTCCGGCTTCTCGACGCCGAAGCAGGAGGTGATCGCCTGGTCGGTGGTGAGCCCTCGGCGGTAGGCGTCGAGCATTTTCTGAAGGGCGTCGGGGCCGAACCGTTCCCGCATGTACTGGGCGTAGAGTTGCGACTGGCAGTAGGCCAGGGAACGCTCCTCGGGTTCCTTGGGCCTGATGAAACCCAGGTTGATCGTATCCAGGTTGAGCAGACCTTTGCGCGTCGGGACGCGCTCCTGGAGCATCTTGTTCCACTCTTGCGGCCTGGGGAATCCTTCGCTCTCGACCGCCAGCGCCTCGGTGTACCAGTGGGGAACGTTGAAGTTGGTTTGCTGAAGCGTGATGACGTGAACGACTTCGTGCTTGAGCACGCGGGCCCAGTTGAACGGCTTGCCCATGGCCCTGGGGCTCGCCAGCGCGACGACCGTGCCGGTGCAGGCCCCCACGGTGGGGATGAACGGCAGGCCGATGGTCCGCGCGCCGAACCAGCGGTGCGTGGTCAGGATCTCGATCTCGGTCGGGCTCGGCGGCGCGTAGCCGAACCGTTCGGTCAGTTCGGGATAGATCGATTCGAGGTAGCGGGACATGTATTTGCCGTGCAGATCGTCTTGCTTCGGGTCGACCAGCACCCGGAAGTGGTCGGTCGTCACGCGCTGGTAACCGGCCATGTGCTTGAGGACTTCCATCTGGTTGTTGGCGCGGACGTTGAACGGGTCGGCGTCGAATGCGGCGTCGAACAGCGCGCGGGCCTCGTCTTCTCGACCGATCTGCATATAAAGCATACCCAGGCCGATCGGGGCCTCCGCGCGTCGCGGGTCGGCCTGCGCGGCCAGCAGAAAGGCGCGTTCGGCGGCCGGGTACTTGCGGCGGTCGGCCATCCGTTCACCGAGGGCCGCGTAGAAGGTCGCCGGCTTCGGGTTGACGGCCAGGGCCAGGCCCTCGACGGCCGCGGCGCCGGCGGGGTCCACCAGCAATCGGCAAGCGGCCGCCAGCCTGGCCAGCGCGTCCTGATCGCGGGGGTTCTCGGCGACGGCCTTGCGGGCCGCTTCCTTGGCGTCGTGGAATCGTTCGTCAGAAATGTTCAGGTCGGCCAGAAGCACATGGGCGGGGACGTAGTGAGGGTTGATCCTCAGGGTGCGTTCGGCCTTTTGCCGGCCGTTGGCCAGTTTGTAACCCTGGAGGTCGGCCTGGCCGAGGGTGACGAT